>CAYRYZ010000032.1:0-13113 GCA_964428745.1 uncultured bacterium
CAGAATTTAAAAGGAGAAAGTTAGCAGCGAGGAACTTATCTAGGGCACTCGAAGACTCTGGGACAATTACATCACCCTTGATTCCATGGAATACTTGCGGCGCATATATGTCCGCTTCATTGGGGATTGCTACTTTTAGTTATTTGCCATTTTGCTTTTTCAATTTAGCCAACCCCATTATTGCAATTATCTACGCATTACTGAGAATAAAAATAATAAGACAAGATTAAAATGAAGTATTCTTGCAGTGTTTGAAATGATAAAATGTTGCAGTAAATTTCAATAGAATTTGATTATATATATCGATTTTAACTAAAGGAGAGATAATATGTCTCGTATTTCCAAGTCAATTTTATTAACAAGTTTGAGCTTTGGTTTCCTCTTAGCTCAATCCTCAATTCAAGGTACTGTTACCGATACTGACGGTAGCCCACTAGCTGGTGCTAATGTCGTTGTAGATGGTACATCAGTTGGAGCTGCGGCTGGATCTGATGGTGCTTATGAAATTAATGTTCCAGGCGGAACGGTTGGTGGGCAAAGCGTCTCACTTACTGCAACCTACATTGGCTATAAAAGCCAAAGTGTTGATGTAGATGTTCCGTTAACTGGAAGTGTAACTCAAAACTTTTCATTGGCAGTCGACGCCATCGGTTTAAAAGCCGTTAGTGTAACTGCTTTAGGGTTTGAAACAAATCGCGACAAACAAGGCTCGACAAGTGTTTCAGTATCACCGGCTGATATGACTCGTTCTGGCGAAACTTTGATCGCAAATACTTTAGCATCAAAGGCATCAAATGTGATTGTCAGCTCAGTAAGTGGTGACCCAGGATCAGGTTCTTCGATTAAAATTCGAGGTTCCAATACGATATCTGGTGCAAGTCAGCCTCTTGTTGTTGTTGATGGTATGCCCATTAATAATTCTCAAATTTATGGAAATTCATCTCGTTTTGGTGGAGTTTCACAGCAATCTCGAATCAATGACCTTAATTCCAACGATATTAAATCAGTTGAAGTATTAAAAGGTGCTTCTGCTGCAGCCCTTTGGGGTTCAAAAGCTGCTAATGGCGTGATTGTTATTCAGACAAAAGACGGATCAGCTGGTAGGATGAAAATGAGCTACAAGCGCACACAATCTTATGATGAGATTCATGAGAGACTCCCTATGCAAACCACTTATGGTCAGGGCCGTAATGGAAAATGGGGAACTCAAGCAGAATCATGGGGAGATAAGATAGCTGATCGTTCTGGTGGTGAAGATGAATACGATAAAGCTAAAGCCTATTTTGTTGCAGATCCCTCTCTCGGTGATTTCACTCAATACTCAATCAAAACAAAAAATAGCAAAAAAACTTATGTAGATGACAATTTTAATCAGGTTTTTGGAACTGGAACCTCCATGACAGATGATTTTCAAGTTTCAGGCGGAGACCTATCAAAAACATATTTATTTAGCTACAGTCGCTTAAGACAAGATGGAATGGTTAGAAATTCCTATTACGATCGTGATAATATCAGGTTGAATACAAAGTTCAAGCTATCAGATATGGTAACGATGTCTTCAAAAGTAGGATATACATATAGTACTGCTAACCGCCTTCAGCGAGGATCTAATGTTAGTGGCCTTATGTTGGGTTTATTAAGAACTGCTCCTGACTTTAACAATAAATATTATAAAGGTAGCTACTGGAGTGGTGGAACTGAAAATTCAGGTCGCCATCGCGCGTATCGCAGATATATTGGTGGTTCAAGTACCAATCCTATCTATAATAACCCAAATTGGACAGTGAATGAACAGAAGAATACCACTCGCGTTAATCGTATTATTATGTCAAATGAAATGACAGTAGCTCCTTATGAGGGTACTGAAGTTGTTATGCGTGCTGGCTTAGATCAATTTGTTGATAATAGAGAAGGTTTTTATCCTGCTGGAACAGCTGGTTCTGCTAGGAATTCAGGTGCTTTTGATATGGCTAGGATAACAAACAAAGAAACAAATTATGATGTGATTGCACGTCAAAATCTAGAGCTCGGTTCTAATATGTCAATGGTTGTTACAGCTGGCTGGAATTTGAATGATCGAACTTACAGTCGAGTGTCATCTGGTATTGATGGATTTTTGGTTAATACTGATAAGTTCACCACTAATGTAAATACAGCTGCTGAGGCTTCATGGGTAGATAACGGTAGACTATATATTCGTTCTAGCCGTGCTTATGGATTGGTATCACTTGATGCTTTAGATCAAATTTTCGTGAATTTATCGTTAGCGAATGAATCACACTCTACCATAAGCGACGCGTATAATTATCCTGCTATGGATGTAGCATATCAGATGACTGATATGGTAAATGGATTTGCTCCATTTGTTAGTTTTGCTAAGCTTCGTGTAGCATATGGGCAAGTGGGCGTTAGGCCTTCTGCTCACCGTTTTGAGACATTAGCCGAAAGTGGATTTGGCTATAGTTCTTATAGTGACCCTGTATCTGTAGGACAGTGGGGCGGTGGATATCGCGTTGATGATGATAAAGGTAATCCAGAATTGAAGCCCGAGGTTAAAACTGAGACTGAATTTGGAATGGACTTACGTTTCTTAGATGATAAATTTTCACTTGGATTCACATCTTACAGTAATACAATCGATGATATGTTGATCAATACGACTCTTTCTCCAACATCGGGTTATGATACGCAATATGCAAATGCTGCAAAGATGGAAAATAAAGGTTTCGAACTTGATGGTTCTTGGAATGTTATGACCAATCAAGATCAAGCGCTAGAATTCACATTTAACTGGGCTAAAAATGAAAACTTAGTTCTCGATCTAGCAGGAACTCAAGTGCTTTATTTAGGTTCTGGATCGGTTAATTCAGTTGCTTTAGATCCAACATTCGATGGCACTAATTACCCAATTGGTACTCTTTTTGGTACAGGATCGAAAACAACAAATGGTAAATGGGATGGTCCATTTGAATTAGATGCCAATGGTTTTCCAATGATCACTTCGACCAAGATCCCATTGGGAGATCCTAATCCTGACTGGCGTGGTACACTTGGACTCAATGGCCGCTGGGGAAATCTTTCAATGAATATGCTTTTTGAGCATTCACAAGGTGGATATTATAGTCCACGTACGCAATGGGTACTAAGAAGATTTGGAACCACAGCTGATACTGATAACGAAGTTACGCTCTCAAAAGACCTAAAGAATGTTGATGGTAACACTATTACTTCAGGTACAACAGTTCGTGGTTTTATTCATGACTTCGGTGGCGGTGAAGTTTTACTTGATGAAGCATGGTTCCGGCATGGAATTGGTGGTGGATTCGGTGATAATCAGGCCTACAATTTTTCCGTTAAGGATGCGACTTTTTCTCGACTAAGAGAATTGTCAGTATCGTATCTCTACAATGGTGAAGCATTGCAGAATATGGGCTTAAGTAGCCTTACATTTACAGGAACAGCTCGTAATCTATTCGCTTGGTATAAAGAGCTAGTCGGTGTTGATCCTGGCGTGAATGTAGGTGGTATCCAGACAGGTTTTGGCTTGGATTATTTTGCTAATCCATCAACAAAATCCTTTTTATTCTCATTAACGGCAAACTTCTAAGGGGAGGGAATAAAAATGAAAAAACAAATTAAAGGTTTAAATACAATGAAGAAAATTATCGCACCATTAACTGCAGTTGCATTGATTATGAGTGGGTGTGACGTTGATAAATCAATCAATGATAATCCAAATGAGATCACATTGAAAGATGTAGACGCAAGGCTATTTCTCAATGGCGCGCAATTAGCGAATGTCATTGTGCAGGTAAGTCATCTAAATCGTATATCTGGAATGTTCTCAGGACAGTTAATTGGCTTTACATCTCTTTACTCAAATATTTATGGGTATTCACTATCTGCAGTTGAATCTAATGGTGAGTGGAGACGTGCCTATACCGGTGTTGTTACGAATACTAGACATGTTGCTGCTTCAGCTCCAGATGATAAATTATTGGTTGGAATAGCTAAAGTATTGGAAGCAAATGCGATTGGTACCTTAGCAATTACGATGGGTGGAGTTCCTTACTCAGAAATTGGCACTGTAGATGATCCTAAGTTTGATTCTCAAAAAGAGGTTCTCGCGGCATTATCAACACTTTTGGACGAAGGGATTGCGGACCTTGGATCAGCTACAACTCGTAATGAGTCATTTGACATTTATTTCAATGGAGATAAAGACAAATGGATTGCTGCTGCATATACTTTAAAAGCTCGATTTGCCTTAGTACAGAAAAATTACTCTGGGGCATTAGCAGCTGCAAATAATGGTATTTCTTCTTCTGCTGGAGATATGCTTTATATCCCACGTGGTGATGCAGCCATTAGCTCTGGCGATAAGAACCTTTTTTATACTATTCTAGAAGGTTCACGTACTGGCGATCTTGGCAACGATGGAAGTTATCTCCTTCAAATGCTGAATCCAGCTGAAGCTGTATATCGTGGAAATGCCAAGACGAATGAATTGGCAAGACATAACTATTATTATGTTGATGAGACCACGGGCTCAGGTAACACAGGTATTGCAGCGCAGTATGAACCTCAACCGATAGCTACTTATACTGAGAATCAATTGATCAAAGCTGAAGCTGCAGCTCGAACTTCAGGTTTTTCTGCAGGTTTAGGTCATTTGAACACCTATAGAACGTGGCTTGCTGGTGGTGGAAGATTAAATGCTACTCATGATGTTGATTCGCTTTATAAGTATGAAGCTTATGTCGATGCGGATTTTGCAAGCGGTGGTATGGAGAATGCTGATAATGTATCTGCAGATAAAGCATTGCTTCGCGAAATTATCGAAGAACGTTATGTTTCAGGATTTGGATCTTGGATGCCTTTCGATGATCACCGTCGTTTACGTGGCGCTGGTGAATCTGATCTTGGTGTTCCATTTCCTTTGAATACGGCAGCTGCTTCAAAGCATGTTGAACGTCTTCATTATGCACAGGATGAGATCAGTTCTAATTCAAATGCTCCCGGTGAAAAGACGTTATATGATAAAACTGAAGTCAATAAAAATTGATCTAATTTTTCTTAAATTAGTTTAAAATAATAAAAAGCCTCCATTATTTAATGGAGGCTTTTTATTTTCCCTTATAACAACCTTAGGTTAATTATGAAACAAACATTTTTCTTTTTTGCATTTTCATTATCCTTAAATGCACAATCAATTACATCTGATCAGATTGACAAACTTACATTTAGAAATATTGGACCTGCTGTCGCCGGTGGTCGTATTCATGATGTTGAAGTTGTACCTAATAAACCTGAAATAGTCTTTATTGCATCCGCATCTGGCGGTATATGGAAATCAACGAGCAAGGGTACGATGTGGAAGCCTGTTTTTGATAATGAAATAGTTTCTAGTTTCGGCGACATGGCAATCTCTCAATCAAATTCAAATATTATATATGCTGGAACTGGCGAACAACAAAATCGTCAAAGTACAACCTGGGGTAATGGTATGTATAAGTCCATGGATCAGGGTGAGACTTGGAGTTCTATTGGTTTAGAAAAAACCTACCATATTGGGAAAGTTATTGTTCATCCAAAGAATCCAAATATTGTCTATGTAGCTGCCCTTGGAAATCTATGGAAAGAATCAAAAGATCGAGGAGTATATAAAACATCTAATGGTGGTAGATCCTGGAAAAAAATACTATATATAGATCAATTTACAGGTGCTATTACTATTGAAATGGATAAAAATGACCCTAATGTATTATACGCAGCAACTTACCAGCGCATGCGTAAGGTATGGGGTTTTAATGGTGGTGGACCTGGTAGTGGTATCTATAAAACAACTAACGGTGGAAATACTTGGAAAAAATTATCTAAAGGCTTGCCTCCTGGTAATAAAGGAAGAATTGGCCTTTCTGCCTCGCGAACTCGTTCGAATGTAATTTATGCTACGATTGAACACGCGGATTCCAGCGGTTTTTATAGAAGTGGGAATGGTGGAAGTAGTTGGAAAAGAATGAATAAGCTGAATCCTCGTCCAATGTACTATAGTCATATTTTTGTTGATCCTAATAATGATGATATTGTTTATATGTTAGCAACTGAGTTTTATCGAACTGAGAATCGAGGTAAAACGTTCTACCAAATGCCTACTCGACCCACATATGATGTTGGTGTACATAGTGATCACCATACATTGTGGATTAATCCCAAGAACTCTAACCATTTTTTTCTAGCTGGTGACGCAGGTCTCCATGAGAGTTGGGACTATGGTAAGACATATAATCGTTTGAATAATATCCCCATTGGTCAATTCTATGGGATTGGCGTTGATATGGAAACACCATATAATGTATATGGTGGTATGCAGGATAATCACTCCTGGATGGGGCCAAGTGCTAGTCGCCATTGGCTAGGAATACTTGCCGATGATTGGAAACAGGTGGGGTTTGGCGATGGTATGTACCAGCAACCAGACCCATCATCAAATGTGTTATATAATGCATCTCAAAATGGAAATATAATCCGTATGGATCGAAAGACAGGTAATATGCAAGGATTGAAGCCTATTCCTGAAGATTCTACAGAGAAATATCGTTTTGATTGGGTTACACCTCTTGCAGTATCAAAACATAACCCAAAAAAAATATTTTTAGGGGGTAACCGCTTATTTATTAGTGAAGATGCTGGTGTATCTTGGTCTCGAACAAAGGATTTAACAAATAATTCTAATAGAGATTCTCTTGCTATAATGGGCGTTTTGGGCATTGATACTAAAATTTCAAGGAATGATGGGACTTCATCTTACAGTGAAATAATATCTATTTCGGAATCTCCGTTATGGAATAGAATTATTTGGGTAGGAACTGATGATGGCAATGTTCAGGTATCAAAAGATGCTGGAAAGTCTTGGGATGAGGTGGGGCAGAATATTCAAGGATTACCTTCAACTTCCTATGTAAGTCGTGTATTAGCCTCAACAAAAGGACGTGGAACTTGTTATGTTACATTCGATAGGCATCGGGAAGGTGATTGGAATCCTTATATTTACAAAACGGATGATTATGGTCAAACATGGGAAAAGTTGCATCAAGGTCTTCCCAGCGGTTCAATTAATGTAATTATTGAGCATCCAGACAACTCTGATGTCCTATTCGTAGGTACAGAGAACAGCGTTTTTGTATCTGTTAATGGTGGAGAGAAATGGGCTAAAGTGTCGGGTAATCTGCCTACAACATTATATGATGACATGTTGATTCATCCTCGAGATAAAGATCTGGTATTAGGAACCCATGGTAGGAGTTTTTGGATTTTAGATGATACATCTCCATTTGCTGAATGGCATCAATCTAAAGATAACAATGTCCATTTATTTTCGATTCGACCTGCTACTTTATTTTATTATTGGAAAGACACTTCTTATAGGGGTCAAGAAGAGTGGGCAGGCCCTAATCCTCCTTATGGGGCACTTATTAATTTTGTTGTTAATAACGAAGCAGATTCAGCAAGAGTTTCAATAAGTCGTAATAAAAAAATTGTTCGAGAATACAATATAGCCGTAAATAAGGGAAAGCTAGATCAAGTAGTATGGAACTTAAAATATGCTCCACCATCATTTGAAAAGAATGAAAAAAAGACCGAAGGTTTGACTAAACCCGATCGGTCTCAATTATTACCAATACCAGCGCACAATCTTGATCCGAAAGGGCCTGATGTGTCTCCAGGTACATACTTAGTAACTATTTATGCTGGTGATGATTCATATTCACAAAAGGTAAAAATTTATGGTGACCCTAAATTAGATATTAAAGCTGGGAATTATAGACAACGTGAAGAGTTTTTATTAAAACTTCATGCTTTTCATGAGAAAGTCTACGCAGAGAATAAAAAAATAAAGGAAGGTGTCAAAGAATCTGAAAAAACGATGAATAAAGATGATGAAAAATTAAAAAATATGAAGGCTGAACAGAAAAAAGTAAATGCTATCCGATCGGGAGCAATGAGGTTAGCAAGTGAGCTACAAGGTGGTGGTATTCGTCAAGGTTCATTCTATCCACCAACTAAAACACATTTAAAACGATATGATCAGTTAGTTGGTTTATGGGACGAATACCAAGGGAATAATGAATGAGCAATCTTCCATTGCTAAAAAAAATTGCAATCATACTTGGATGGGGGTTTTTTAGTTACCTATTAAGTCAGTTACTGCTAGACGATGAACTAACACAAAAAGGATTTCTAATATTGTTGCTTTGCGCTGGCCTTTGGATGACTGAAATCATCCCTCTTCCTGTTACAGCATTATTGGTACCTGTTTTTGCTTATTTCCTAGGAATCTTTGAACCAAAATCTGCAATGGCACCATTTGCCAGTACGATCATCTATCTTTTTATGGGTGGTTTTACCTTAGCTGCATTATTAAACAAGCATGGAATTGATTTGTGGCTTGCAAAAAGAGTGATCAAAATGGCCAAAGGTAAATTATGGTTATCAATTATAGGATTTTTTGGAGTAACAAGTTTTTTATCAATGTGGATGAGCAATACTGCCACAACAGCAATGATGATTCCAATTGCTATCGCTCTTATCGATAAGCAATATCCTAGAATGAGGACTATGTTGATTCTAGGAACGGCATATGCTGCAAATATCGGTGGAAATGGTACAGCAGTAGGTTCTCCTCCCAATGGTATTGCGGTGGCAGCGCTAGATATTGATTTCTTTACTTGGTTTAAAGTGGGGTTTCCTACGTTAATATTAATGTTTCCATTGGTAATTCTTTCTTTATGGATAATGATAAATCCTGAAAAAGACGCAAAATTAAATCAGCTTGATGAGGCTCATATGGATTGGACACCTCAAGCAAAAGGAAGTATAGCGCTATTTATTTTTACTGTGATTTGTTGGATATTCTCAAGTCAGATAGGCCCATTGCTGGGTGTCAAAGAATTTTCACGTATGATAGCAATACTGATTACTGCACTTGCACCTGCGTTTGGTTTGATCAGTTGGAAAGAATTAGAAGGTAAGATTGGTTGGGGTATCTTACTTTTATTTGGAGGTGGTTTGTGTCTTTCTGCAGTCCTCGGTGCGACTGGAACCTCAGAATGGTTAGGAACTGCTTTAGTAGGCTCAATGGCAGGAGCACCAAACTGGGCAATCATTATTGCATGTATCACTTTAATGGTATTTTTGACTGAGCTATCTTCAAATACAGGATCAGCAGCTATTTTAATACCCGTTATGATTGCGCTATCGGGACAATTTGATGCTGCAGTTACTTATGCTTTGGTATTTGGTGTTGGACTTGCGGCAAACTGTGCCTTTATGTTGCCAGTGGCAACACCTCCGAATGCATTAGTCTATGGAACGGGATATATTGACCAAAAAGATATGCTTAAAACTGGCATGATATTAAATATATTTTCCATTTTTATGGTATTTTTGACCGTTAGTATCTTTTCCTAATGAAAATAATATATTTGAATAAAATGATACTTTCGATTTTAGCCCTAATATTTTCCATTATTATTGGCTGTGAAGAGTCAAAAGATTCTGAAGAAGTAGTTGAAAAAACCCCAAAAGACACGGTTAAGGAAGAAGTTTTTCCTTTACTTGGGCATGATGCTCCGTACTATACCGATTCGGTATATTATGGTCGCGAAGAGTATATAGAATACCACGCTGGGAATATACCTCTTATTTTGTCAGTTCCTCATGGCGGGTGGCTCATTCCAGATGAGATTGACGATCGTACCTATGGGACAATGGTTACTGATGATAATACCTATCAAATGTCTAAGGTAATTATGGATACGATGGAGGCACGTTTTGGAAGTAAACCTCATGTCATTTTATGTCGTTTGAAGAGAAGAAAATTAGATGCGAATAGAGATAGTACAGAAGCGGCTCAAGAAAACAGATTCGCTCATAGAGCTTGGCAAGAATATCATTACTACATTGGTTCTGCAAAAAAGAAAATCGAATCTGAATTTGGTAGCGGGTTGTTTTTAGATATCCATGGACATGGTGCAAATCCGGATGGATATTATGATCTAAGAACTTGGTTGGGTTATTTGATGCCAGGAAGCGTTCTTGATCAGAACGATGAAACTCTGAATACAAACTCAAACGCAATCAAAACAAGCATTAGAGCTCTAGTAGATACTTCAGATTTCTCATTTATTGAGGTATTGAGAGGGCAGCATAGCTTTGGTAGTTTATTAGATAGTTTAGGCTTTGGCTCAGTTCCCAGCAAAAAATATCCTGGTCCTGATGGTTCAAGATTCTTTTCTGGGGGATATAATACAGCTCGCCATGGTTCAAGAGACGGTGGCATCATAAGTGCAATACAGATTGAGGCTCCTAAGCCTGGAATTAGACAGAATCAACAAACGTGGTCTAATTTTGCTAGTGCATTAGCAACAGTAGTTGACGAATATTATTTTCGTCACTTAAAACGAAGAATTAGAAATTAATTAGATAATATACTATTAAATATCTTGGCTGCAATTGGTGCTGTATTTCTTGCACTATGACCAAAATTAGGTACTGTTTCTAATTTCCAATTAAATTGAGTGTTAATTGATTTTGCTTTGGTTTCAGCAATGTTATAGAAGTATTTAGCCCTGGCATATCGGTGATCCCCTTGACGCATTGCCTCTTCAGTTTTTCTCAATGATGAATCATTAGGATCAGTATCATTTTCACCTACAAGCACAACTAATGGTAATGCAAATTTATTAGTTAGGTCCTTATCAATAAATGGCGAGTTATTTAAGCCATATGGAAATATTTCATCATAGGTGGGAAGTGTATACCAACCGCTACCCGCGGGTATGATGATTGATGCATTTTTTGGGTTCGTAAAAATTGCATATCGATGTACAAACTGCCCTCCACCTGAAAACCCATATATTCCATAGGTTTCTGCCGTTGTACCTCCGCTTTGTTTAATGTAAGAGAAAATCTCTTCAATCATATTGTATGCCCACGTAGTTGAGTCTGTGAATTGTTCATTAATATACATTCCACCATTTTGGTAATAATCACTTCCAGGGAATTGCGATTCATTAAATTCAGGGCAAACCACAAGAAAATCGTATTGGGTTGCAGACTCACTCCAATACCCACAGTTATTCACAACGCTCCGACTGCTACCATGCATAACAAAGATTATTGGTTTATTAATATTATCATTATTTGGAAGAAAAGTATAAACTGTTATGGGTTTATTTGAAAGAGGTGCATATTTATTAAATTCAAATTTTCCATATCCAATTGAAATAAATGAGCTATCAACATGCATTTCATCTTTTTCCTCTTTAGAATCTTCGCAGCCCATTGGCAAAGCTAAAATAAGTAGTACTGATAAAATGAAATATTTCATGTGTTTGATATCTAGCAATCTTTTAATTTTATATAACAGAATATTATAATTTTTCCGCATATCTCTTCCAATGAATATAATATTAATCAACTAGAAGAAAATTACTGCAAATGAGCAAATCGAAGAAAAAAATCGTTGTACTATGCCATGGGGCATTCAATTATATAAAAAATAAAACAGGCAATATGCTTATTCGTTACCGTACGGATGAAGTTGTGGCAATATTAGATAAAACTAAAGTCGGTATAACCTCTGAGGATGAGTTAGGATATGGAGGCAGCATACCTGTTTTAGAAAACTTTAAAGCAACTGCTAATCTCTCTCCTGATACATTGGTAATTGGGAACGCCTCTCAAGGTGGGTTTATTAGTGATGAATATCGGACTGAAGTATTAAACGCAATTGAAGCAGGATGTGATATTGTTAGCGGAATGCATCAATTTATTACGGATGATAATGAATTCGTTAAGGCAGCTGAAAAGAATAATATCACTTTAACTGATTTAAGACGGCCACCTGAGCCACCAAATTTCCCTAAAGGTTCTTGGCATGAACGCAAGATACCTGTTCTATTAATAGTTGGAACCGATTGCGATACAGGAAAAATGACTACTGCTTGGGAAGTATCTGAGCGAATGAAGTCCAAAGGCCGCAAAGTCGAGTTTATTGGTACAGGACAAACTGGTATTTTGTTGAGTGGCTCTGGAGTTCCTATTGATGCTGTAAAAGCTGATTTTATGGCAGGTGAAATTGAACATGTCATAGATCAAGTATCTATTGATACGGAACTGATAATTGTTGAAGGGCAAGGTGCGTTAACCAATCAATACTATGCGGGAGTAACTCTTGGATTATTGCATGGCGCTATGCCCGACTATATGTTGATGACACATGACCCTACACGAGACCTTGATGTTACGGATTTTCCAATGGCATCAATGAAGGATGTTATGGATATGCATATTGACCTCATGAAAAATTTTAGAGATTCTAAATTTATTGGAATCAATTTGTTAACATTCAAATTATCTGATGATGATGCTGAAAAAGAAATTAAAAAAGTGCAAGAGGAATATGGAGTGGCAACGACCGATTTGATTAGATATGGAAGTAAGGGGCTTATTGAAACTATTGAGGAATTATTATGATTAGAAAAACAGTATTTTGTTTCATTTTATTGATTGCTGGATGTGGGTCAAATATGCAACGGTCTAATGGTGTCTACCCTGAGTCATCTAATAAAATTGTACGTTCCAGCAATGGTGTTGTATCTACAGCACATCCATTAGCTACTAAGGCTGGAGTTGAAATGTTATCAAAGGGTGGTAATGCTATTGATGCGGCAGTCGCCTCAGCATTCGCATTGTCCGTTGTTGAACCATCCATGAACGGTATTGGCGGACGTACTCAGATTCTTATCTATTCTCCTGAAACAGGATATCACGGTATTGATGCAACAACAGCTGCTCCAAATGATTACGATTATGAGAATGCTCCAAAAAAACGATATGGATATCCAAGTATTGGAATCCCTGGGGTTGTCAAAGGATTAACCAAGGCATTGTCAGAATATGGTTCGTTAGCTAGGGAAGAGGTAATGAGCCCAGCAATACAATTAGCAGAAAAAGGTCACGTATTGATTGCTGGAGAAGCAATAAGACAGTCATTTGTAAATGAGCAATTAAAAGAATTTGATGGATCTCGAAAACATTTTTTGAATT
>CAYRYZ010000032.1:13213-14781 GCA_964428745.1 uncultured bacterium
TTTGTAAATGAGCAATTAAAAGAATTTGATGGATCTCGAAAACATTTTTTGAATTCGGATGGATCATCTCTTCGTCCAGGACAAATGTTTGTTCAAAATGATCTTGCCAAAGTTTTACAGGCTATATCAGATGAGGGAGAAGGTGTTTTTTATAAAGGTTGGATTGCTGAAAAGATTGTTTCAGATATTCAGGCTAATGGAGGTGTATTAACGATGAAAGCCTTAGCTGAGTATAAAGCCATGGATTCACATATTGTAAAAGGGTCTTACCGCGGGAATGATTTGGTGGCATTATGGATGCCCTCATATGGTGCAATTACTATTGAGGCCTTACAAATCCTAGAATTATATGGGAATGAGCTATCAGATAATCAAAATTGGGGAGAAGCGGTATACCATGCGATTGAGTCAGCATATTTAGATCGAAAAGAGCAAAAAACATTAGAAGATGCGGATCGTTTAACATCCAAAGATTGGGCTGAAAAACGTGCATCTGAAATTCACAACGATCAGTCGATGATTGATTGGGATTCATTGCCCGAATCATATAAGGTTGCTATGGGGCATACAACTCATTTAACTGTTGTTGATAAAAATGGTATGATAGCTGTTTTAACACAAACTGTTGGAACAACAATGGGCTCTAAAGTGGCTACTTCTGGTTTAGGATTTGTGTATGCGCAAACCCTTGGTGGTTATTTGGGCGAAGTGAAAGCTGGTCAGAGAGCTGCTTCACACATATCACCGCTAATTGTATCGAAAGATGGAAAGCCTTTTTTAGGACTAGGTGCAGCAGGTGGCTCTAGGATACCTTCATCTATTGTTGCTGTAGTTAGCCGAATTATTGACCAAGGGCATTCATTAGAGACTGCAATGGCTATGCCAAGAGTTCATCCTACAGAAGATGGTATAGATTTAGAGTTTACTGGTCCAAATGGCTTCAATTTGGCAGATAGCAGTTATTTTTCATCTAAAGGGCATTCAGTATCAATAAAAAGAGGAAAAGCACGATTTGGTCGTGTTCATGCTGTTATGAAGAACCCTGATGGCGACGGATGGATCGGTGTTGCCGATCCTGATTGGGAGGGAAGTGCTAATTCTCCAGATTGATTCATGAACCTTTCTTATAATAAATATCGAATCCAATGCACACATCCATTTGGAATTTCACGTAGTAGCCATGATTATTATGATATCATCTATATTTATTTAGAGCATAATGGAATGATCGGCAGGGGTGAAGCAGCACCTTCGGGGCGTTATGATGAATTTACAGATGATATTATTCAGATTTTAGACCAAGGAATAGAAATTCCAAACCAGATCGATGATCCAAAAAAGTTTTCTAAAAATATTGTTAATCAATGTAGAGGGATCAAGTCACTTGAAGTAGCCTTTTCAATGGCAACCTTAGACCTTTGGTGTCAACTGAACAAACATCCTTTATACGAATACTTTAATGCTGACCCAAGTCAAACGCCTTATACATCTTATACAATCTCGATTGGAGATATGGATTTGATATCTGAAAAGGTGAACGAGGGTTCTCCATATTCGATATTAAAGGT
>CAYRYZ010000032.1:14881-17260 GCA_964428745.1 uncultured bacterium
GGCATTAATATAAAACTCATGAAATGCGGTAGTTTATTTGAGGCGCTAAAAATGATAAAGATGGCTCGAGATAGAGATATGAAAATCATGCTTGGCTGTATGATTGAGTCATCAATAGGGATTACAGCCGCTGCACATTTATCACCACTAGTTGATTATGCTGATCTTGATGGTAATTTATTAATTAATAATGATCCATATTGTGGAGTAACTGTTAATAATGGACAACTGGTTTTACCTCAAGGAAATGGTTTAGGTATATCATTAAATTCAACAGATAATAATTTATTATGAAAATTCTTGGCATTGAACATCTTGGAATTGCAGTAGATAGCATAGATAAAACTGCACCCTTTTGGAAGCACGTATTAAAGCTTTCGCATCGATCAACTGAAAACGTAATTGACCAAGGCGTTAAAACAGATATATACGATACGGGGAAAGGTAAAGTAGAGTTACTTGAATCATTAGGTAGCGATACAACTATAGCAAAATTCTTAAATAATAATGGACCTGGAATACATCATGTATGCTTTGAAGTAAATGATATAAACTTAGCAATAAAAGAGCTTAAAGAGAATAATATAAATGTTTTGTCAGATGAGCCTACGATAGGAGCTGAAGGATATAAAGTGGTCTTTATTCATCCTAAAAGTACCGGTGGTGTACTTGTTGAATTAGCTGAAAAAGTCTAATTATTATTCTTTTATCTTAGAAGCGAAATCTACTATATAGTCCCAAGTTTCTTTTAAATGTTCAATGCTCGATGTTATAGCACCTATCGAGAAGCGAATAACATACTGATTATTTAACTTGGTATGAGTCATATACATTTTCCCGCTCTCATTCATTTTATTAAGTAGTCTCTCGTTGAATTGATCTCCATTTTTATGACGGAAACAAATTAATGTTAGAGGAACTGGTGCAATAATTTCAAAATTTGGATTTTTGTCTATCCATTTTTTCAATTCTTGTGTATTTCTCATGTGCTCATGTATGTATTCTTGAAGTCCAGTAATTCCATAGTAGTTAATTACGTTCCACAACTTTAAAGCGCGGAATCTTCTTCCCAAGGGAATGCCCCAATCCCGAAAATCAAATACAGTTTGTGATTCTGTAGCTTTATTTTTCAAATATTCAGGCAATATTGTCATAGCATCAATTAATAATTCACGTTTAGCAACATAAAAAACGCTACAGTCAAAATTAGTTAGCATCCATTTATGAGGGTTAAAAGTATAACTATCAGCATAGTCAACGCCATTATTGATAAATCTATATTCTGGACAAAGTGCTGCCGGACCAGCCATTGCTGCATCGACATGAAGCCAAATCCCAAATTCTTTACATATCAAACCAATCTCTTCTACAGGATCAATTGCAGTGCTTGATGTTGTACCGACTGTTGCACATACATATGATGGTTGGAGACCATTATCTATATCCTGTAAGATTAATTTTCTTAGATGGTTTACATCCATAGCAAAAGAATCATCTACATCAACGAGTCTTAGGTTGTTTTTGCCGATTCCTGCTATTTTTACGGCCTTTTCTATAGATGAGTGAGCCTGAGATGATGTATAGACAGTTAATTTGTGATTATAGCCATTTTTATTTATTTCACCTTTAGATGCTTTTTCTCGTGCAGCAATTAAAGCAACCAAGCTTGAACTTGAGGCCGTGTCTTGTAAAACACCGCCTCCGATTGTGGTAGATTTAAATTTTTGTGGTAGATCCATCATATCCACTAGCCAATCTAAAACATGAGACTCTAATTCAGTAGCTGAAGGACTGGTGACCCAGTTCATTCCATTGATTCCTAGCCCTGTTGAAATCAAGTCTCCAAGGATTGCAGGTCCACTAGTTGCACAAGGGAAGAATGCATGGAAATTTGGAGATTGCCAATGAGTAATTCCTGGCATCATGGTATTCATATCTTTAAGAATTTCTTCATATTGTCTTCCCTTTTGTGGAGGGTGGTCAGGGAGCATAGATCTAATCTCTCCTGGTTTTACTTTTGGGAAAACTGGATAGTCTTCAATATGATCATAGTAATTGGCGATCCAGTCCACAGTTTTATACCCTGCTTTTCGGAATTCTTCTGTTGTCATATGAAGTTTTGATTTTTTATTCATAATGTGCCTTAAATAATATGATTTTATTTACGTTCGAATTTAGATTTGACCATGGTAACACTAAAAGATATTGCATCTGCACATGATCGCATACGTGAATTTATACATCGGACGCCCGTTTTAACTAACAAGAGTCTCAATGAATTAACCGGTGCCGAACTCTTTTTTAAATGCGATAATTTTCAAAAAGCTGGATCATTTAAGATAAGAGGTGCAACAAATACTGTTGAATTATTATCTCAGG
>CAYRYZ010000033.1:0-16338 GCA_964428745.1 uncultured bacterium
TTTACTTACTTCTCTCATTTAATAAATCCTTTCTTCTATTGAAAATTATCTTTCTAAATAATGGAATTTGTCCAATTTTATATTCTCTATAAATCGTTGGGTTTTGGAGTTTTTGACCATCGTTATTGTTTTACTCCCATAGTATGTTTATCTGGAAGGTTGGATTGAGAACAGTCAGAAAAATAAAATCTAGAACCATCATCACTAAAAGTTATTTCATAAGATCTAAAGTCATCTCCTTCGATACATGAACAATTATCGGGTGAAGATTCAGAGCTAGCTACTTTCCAAGTAAAAACATTGCTATTTTTACATATAAGGTAATTATAGGATACATGACCTCCTATTTCATGGCTTGTTATCCATTTATTATTACTAAATTCATAAACTCCATCTATTGTTCCTCTATCTTGATGAATTTCATGTATTCCAGATTCATAAGTTCCATTTGAATTTTTATAATACATTTTCCACTTACCTTCTAATAAATAATTATCGTTTTCAACAACATCTTGACAACCAAAATTGAAAAATAAAAAGACGGTTATAAAGATAGAAAATATTTTTGTTTTCATAATGATACCCTTTAATTATACTACTTAAAAAACTATCAAACCCTACTCCACAGTTACGCTTTTAGCCAAATTTCTAGGCTGATCAATATCACATTCTCTTAATACAGCTAATTTGTAAGCTAATAATTGCAAAGATATTGAAGCAAGTATAGGGAAAATTCTTGGGTGTCTAGCCTTCGGGACTTCAATTATGTAATCAGATACTTTTTTAAGTTCATCAGTTTTATTATCTGTTAAAGTAATTACAATACCTTGCCTTGCTTTCACTTCTTGAATATTTGATAAAACTTTTGAGAAAGTTTCATCACTAGGTGCGATAAATACCACAGGCATATTTTCATCAATCAATGCAATAGGCCCATGTTTCATTTCTGCTGCCGGATATCCTTCTGCATGAATATAAGATATTTCTTTAAGTTTCAAGGCACCTTCAAGAGCGACAGGAAAATTCATGCCTCTTCCAAGATAGAGAAAATTTTCAGATTTAAAAGTTAAATCAGCTACTTTATCAATCGTCGAAGTATCCTTCAATATTTCTTTTACATGATTACCAATATTTAATAATTCTTCAGAAAAGTTTTTCCCAGTGAGTCCTTTATTTTTTCTAAAACATAAAGACAGTAAAAAAAGAACAGTCACCTGTGAAGTAAAGGCTTTTGTAGAAGCGACTCCAATCTCTGGACCAGCGTGGGTATAAACTCCACAATCTGTTTCACGAGCAATAGAAGAACCAACAACATTACATATTCCAAGAGTCAAAGCACCAAATTCCTTTGCCTTATTAACAGCTGCTAGAGTATCTGCAGTTTCACCTGATTGAGATATAGCAATTACAACAGTTTTGCTATCAATTATTGGGCTCCTATAACGAAATTCAGAAGCATACTCAACATGGACAGGAATACGGGCATATTCTTCAATAAGATATTTTCCAATTAATCCAGCATGCCAAGAAGTCCCACATGCAGTAATATATATTCTATGAGCATTTTTGATACGATCAATTTGATCAGATATCCCTCCAAGGTGAGCTGATCCGTCAGATGGATCAAGCCTACCTCGCATAGTATCAGTTATAGTATGGACTTGTTCATGAATTTCTTTAAGCATATGATGCGAGAATTCGCCTTTTTCAATTTCATCTATTGATAATTCGATCTCTGTTGAGATTTTGTTAATAATACTATCATCAGCAATAGATCGAATTTCATATCCACTTTTAGTAATAGTAACAATTTCACCTTCATCTAAATAAATAACATTCCTAGTATATTCAACGATAGGTGATGCATCACTTGCAACAAAATATTCATCGTCTCCAATCCCAATTACAAGCGGGCTACCATGACGAGCCGCAACTAATTTATTTGGTTCATCTGCGCAAAAAGCAACAATGCCATATGCGCCAACTACTTGATTCAATGCAGCTTGGACAGACTGCTCAAAATTTAGACCATCGGAATAATAAATTTCAGAAATTAACTGTACAAGAACTTCAGTATCAGTTTCACTTTGAAACTCGAACCCCTTCTTAGATAATACTTCTTTAATTGAATTATAATTTTCAATTATGCCATTATGGATTAATGAAATATTCCCAGTTCTATCAAAATGCGGATGAGAATTAACAGTATTAGGTTCACCATGAGTGGCCCATCGAGTATGGCCGATACCTATACAACCATTTATAGCTGAATCATCAATTAATTTAGATAATTCTGAAACTTTACCCGAATTTTTAACAGATAGAATTTCATCTTTAGCAATGACTGCAATTCCAGCAGAATCATAACCTCTATATTCAAGACGCTGTAATCCATTTAATAATATAGGAACAGCATCTTTGTTGCCTAAGTAACCTACTATACCACACATATTTTCCCCTTTAATGTACCTCTTTCAAATTTACAAGATTGAATATAATTAATTCTATTATTTATTGAGGTGACTTATGTCACTAAATAATTGAATATTTAATAATTATTCCCATTCAATTGTCCCGGGAGGTTTTGAAGTAATATCATATACCACCCGATTAATTCCAGGCACAGAATTAATTATACGATTAGAAATTTTAGTTAATGTTTTTGAAGGCATTCTATACCAATCAGCTGTCATTCCATCTGTGCTAGTAACCGCTCGAATACCAAGCAAATTCTCATATGTTCTCTGATCACCCATAACACCAACAGTTTTAACTGGAATTAAGACTGAAAAAGCTTGCCAAATATCATGATAAATCTCATCTTCATGCAATATATCCAAATATATTTGGTCAGCTTTTTGTAAAATTGAAACCCTCTTTTTAGTGACATCACCAATTATACGAACAGCTAGCCCAGGCCCTGGAAATGGGTGCCGTTGGATTAGTGTATGAGGTATTCCTAGCTCTTCCCCAACTTTTCGGACTTCATCTTTAAATAACTCACGTAAAGGTTCAATTAATTGAAAATTCATACGATCGGGAAGACCACCAACATTATGATGACTTTTAATTACATGAGCTGAACTGCCTTTACTTACTCCACTTTCAATTACATCGGGGTAAAGTGTCCCTTGAGCAAGAAAATCCATATTATCGTATTTTTTTGCTATATGCTCGAATGATGTAATGAATTGTTTCCCAATAACCTTTCTTTTTTGTTCCGGATCTTCTAAACCAGAAAGTTTTGATAGAAATTTTTCTGATTCATCATAAGATTTTATATTTACACCAAGACCTTCTTGAAGAGCAGTAACGCAATTCTTTGCTTCATTCATACGCATTAATCCATGATCAATCAAGACTGAAGTTGATTGACTACCGATTGCCTTATGAATTAAAGCTGCGACAACTGATGAATCGACTCCTCCGCTTACACCGACTAGGACGTTGGAGTTACCAACTTTTTCTTTTATCAAACCTATTTGTTCTTCAATAAAGTTTCCTGCAGTCCAATTGTCTGAACAATGCGCTATATTAAATAAGAAATTTCTTAATATAGATACTCCTTCATGAGAGTGTGCTACTTCGGGATGGAATTGGGTTGCAACTCTTGACTGATCCTTATTTGACATGGAAGCTATAATTTGATTTGAAGAGTATGCTAATACCTCCCATCCATCTGGGAGTTTAGTGACTCTATCCATATGACTCATCCAAACCTGAGATTTTTTTGGTATATTTTCAAATAGACCTGAAAAATTATTAACTTTAATTTCAGCAAATCCATATTCACCTTCTCCTGTACTTTCTACTAATCCACCATTATGATGAGCTAATAACTGTAGCCCATAACAAATTCCTAGAATTGGTAATTTTGTATTGAGGATTGACTCATCAAAAGACGGGGCTTTTTCTTCAAAAACACTTGAAGGACCTCCAGATAATATTATTGCAGCTGGCTCTCGTTCTAATATTTCATCATATGTAATTTCTGCATGAACTATTTCTGAATAGATATTTTGTTCTCGTACTTTTCTAGCAATAAGTTGAGTATATTGAGAACCAAAATCTATAATTACAACTCCACCCGTATGCAAGGCACTCAATTCAGTCCCCATTCAGATAGCTCATTTATAATATCAATATTTGTCATTTTAAGATGAAGTGGAGTAATGCTTACATAACCTTTCTTTAGAGCAAAACCATCCCACTGAATATCACTATCTGGATTTTCAATTACTCCTGTCATCCAATAATATTGTCTTCCATGAGGGTCTTCTCTTTTTTCAAAATTATCTTTAAAATAAAGTTCTCCTTGTTTAGTTATTTTATACCCAAGATAATTAGGTTCTGGAATGCTAGGAACATTCACATTCAGGAGCGTCCCTCTAGGTAAACCATTTTGTAATACGGCGTTAACAATTTTTGATGCTACTTTTTTTGCGCCTGAAAAATCACACATCTCATATGAATTAAGACTAATAGCTATAGATGGTATACCTAAAAATGTGCCTTCTGTAGCAGCTGATATTGTTCCAGAATACAATAAATTTTGACCAACATTAGCACCAGCATTAATCCCAGAAATTATAAGATCAGGTCTAGAATCCATGATTGACTTAACAGCAATTTTAACTGAATCAGCTGGTGTACCATTTACAGAAAACCCTGCAAACCCATTCGCTCTCTTAACTTTTTGGATTCTAATTGGGTCTGATAAAGTAATAGCGTGTCCAACAGCACTTTTCTCTGTATTAGGTGCAACTACTGTAGTTTTACCAATCTCAGACATGGCTTCCCAAAGTGCATATATACCATCAGAATAAATTCCATCATCATTAGAAATTAAAATCGACGGACTATTCATTTTGTGAAAAATACTATAAGCTTAGTTAATTTTTCCTTCATTTCTGAGCGAGAGACAATGTGATCAACAAACCCTTTTTCCAGCAAGAACTCAGCACGTTGGAATCCTTCAGGTAAATCTTCACCTATAGTTTGCTTGATAACACGTGGACCAGCAAAACCAATAAGTGCGCCTGGCTCGGCTATAATCACATCTCCCAACATGCCAAAACTTGCAGTTACCCCTCCTGTCGTCGGGTCTGTAAGGACAGGTATATACAGTCCTCCTTCTTTTTGAAATCTAGCAAGTTTTGAACTTGTTTTTGCTAGTTGCATAAGAGAATATGCAGATTCCTGCATTCGAGCTCCACCAGAAGCGGAAATTAGAATTAATGGTATTTTCTGTTCTCTAGCTAAATCTATTGATCTAGAAACTAATTCACCAACAACAGAACCCATGCTACCTCCAATGAATTCGAAATTCATTACAGCAAGGACTACTGCATTTTTATTTATCTCTCCTAAAAAACAATTTATTGCATCATTATGACCTGTTTTAGATTTAGCAATATCTAGTTGATCTATATATTGTTTATTGGCTTCAAAGCTTAAAGGATCAGAAGATTGTATATTAGTAAATAAGCTTTTGATATTTCCCTTATCTAAAAGTAGATCACAGTATAAAGATGGATTTACTCTGAAATGATGATTGCATTTTCGACAAACGGAAAAATTTTTTTCTAGTTCTGGCTTATATTGGATCTCTGTACAAGATGGGCACTTTACCCATAAACCACTTGGTATATCCTTTTTATGCTCTTCAGATAATATATTTTTTTCTTTTCTACTAAACCAAGACATCTCAATCAACTTTTCTTGACATAACTACGGCATCTTCACCATCAGAATAATAAGTTTCCCTAATATCAATCTCTTCAAAGCCAAATTTATGATACAAATTAATAGCTGGTAAATTAGTTCTTTTTACCTCTAAAAATACATTGGCATATTCTAAATATTTTTTGAATATCTGATTGAAAAAAGCTTTCCCATTACCTCGATGTTGGAATGGTACATCAATCGCTATATTTAATATGTGTACCTCATTGCTAATCCTATGGGAAAAAAAATACCCCATTAGCTGACCATCTATTTTACTAATCAAATTGAGAGATTTAGAATCATTATCTAATTCCTTTTTAATTGATTCTTTAGACCACGGATTAGAAAAAACTCTTTTTTCAATTTCATAAATTCTATCAAAATCATTTGGGCTAGCATATCTAATTGTCATTTATCATCTTACATTAAATGGTGAAATATAGTTAGGGACTAATGAATAGGGATTCTTGACTACCCAAGATTCACAATTTTCTATGGCTAATCTCCCTACTGCCTCAACTCTTGGAAATACAGATAAATTCCTTTTGCTTTTCAACAATTCTTCACACCCGTAATGTACACTATAACTTTCTTGGTTAATTGAACTCCATTTAGATGCCTTAGGTGAATTAATGGCTTTACCATTTTTGTATTGCTGATGATAAACAATGTCACTATGAGAAAATAAATATACTGAAAAATCATCATATCCTTTATCAGTACTGCTTGCAATTACATCAAGTGTTGGCACTGGTATAATAGGGATATCTTTTGCAAAAGCTAGTCCCTTTGCAAACCCAAGTCCTATACGCAAGCCAGTAAATGATCCTGGCCCAATTGAGACAGCGATAGCATCTAATTTATTATCATCAAATTTTGTACTAAGCATTAGTCTATTATAAAAAACAGGTAATTCTTCGCAATGTTTTCTTGGTATTTTTTTCTGGATTTTTTTCCCACACTTATCATTAACTAATAGTGCAATGCCACACCAATCAGTTGCTGTTTCAATTGAAATAATATTCATTCTTTCACGTTCGATATTTTTATTATTCTTGAATTAGGTTGATTCTCAATTATGTTGAAATAAATGCATACCCAATCCTCGCTCCAAAGTGACTTTACCCGATCAGCCCATTCAATTAATGTTATGCTTTCATTAGAGCAGATGAACTCCTCTCCTCCAATATTAATAAAATCTTTTGCGGATTCCATACGATAACAATCAATATGGTATAAAGTCTTATCGCCTTCATATTCACTAACTAATTTGAAAGTTGGTGAGATTACTTGATCCTTAATACCAAGACCCTGAGCAAAACCTTGAGAAAAAGTGGTCTTACCTGTTCCTAAATCTCCAATAAGTGCAATAACCTTACCCTTAGATATCTCTTTAGCATAATCTGATGCAAATTGTTGAGTTTCTTTAACTGAATTAAATATTATATTTTTCATTTATGAGTCAATGTAAAAATAGGTATAAGCATTTCTTCCATGGATATACCACCATGTTGGAAACTGTTTTGCAAATGATCTTTATATTTTTTTTGTTCATTTGGATAAACAAAAAAGAAGTCCTCTTTCGCGATCAAATAATTGATTTGATGACCAATCATTGGAAGTCGATATAAGCTTAGATCTCTTACATCAATTGCACTTTTTGTTGAGACATTAATATTCCTTCCATATTTATATCTTATGCCTGTAGATGAATTTTTGTCAGCGGCAACTATGGATCCACGATTAACTCTCAAGCTCCCATGATCACTAGTAATCACAATTTTATATCCGGCTGAACCCAATTCAGACAAAACGTTACGTATCCACGAATTTTCATACCATACCTTAACAGCCTGACGATAACCCATTTCGTCAGGAACCATCTCTTTTAATATATCTGATTCTGAACGCCTGTGTGCTAATTGATCCACAAAATTCACCACAATAGCTATCAAATCATTATTAAAATAATTATTTATTTTTGATAAAAACTTTTGACCTTCGTTCGCAACCCAAATTTTATAATAATGTACTGATTTTTCCGATAATTCATTTCTAATGAGTTGATCTGAAAGAAATTCTTTTTCATATTCGTTTAAGCTCCCTTCATCTAGGTTCATACTTTCTAATTGTTGTGGGTATTTTTTACAAAATTCATCAGGAAATAATCCTGAAAAAATTGAGTTCCTTGCAAAAGGGGTGGCGGATGGTAATATTGATATAGACGAGTCAATTTGAATTGAAAAATTCTCAGACATAATTGGATATAATTCCATAAAGTGATCTAATCTCATTGCATCCATTACCAAGAAGCATACCTTTTCATTTGATTCAAGCAACGGTTTTACTTTTTTAGAAAAAATATCTACAGATAATATTGGACGATCTTTACTTCTCACCCAATTAGAATATTGTAATTCAATAAATTGCGTAAACTTTTTATTACAAGATTTAAATTGTTCAGTTAAAATTTGATTTAAGTTTGATTCTTTTTGATCGTCAAAATCAAGTTGCCACTTTATAAGTCGATTATAGGTTGTCCACCAATCATTAAATGTTTCAGCTTCATCTGCATCTGATTCAATTTGCTTGAATTCTTCCAAATATCCACTCGTCACTTTTTCATTACGAAGGGTTATGTCTTCTAGTACTTGTTTGCAAACCATAAATATTTGATTAGGATTCAACGGTTTAATTAACAGATGAGATATTTTTTCTGATATGGCCTCATCCATAAGCCATTCTTCCTCACTTTTAGTTATCATTATAATAGGAATAGCTGGATTTTTTTCTTTAATCTCACGAAGGGTTTCTATACCATCAATTCCTGGCATGAATTGATCAAGTAATACTAAATCGAAAACATTTTGATTAAATTGGGAAATTCCATCTTTACCATTATTGCATTTAGTTATTGAATAACCCTTCTCCTCTAAGAAGATAATATGAGGTTTTAAATAATCGATTTCGTCATCGATCCATAATATGTTGCCACGATTCTTATTCATAATTATAGTGCATTAATTTGTAGATATTAAATGACTTTAACAGTTTGCTATTTTGTAGTCATTGTCCACACGCCATCCCAATCTTTATCGGGAGGTTCTAATTTAAAGTGATCACACCTATCAATATAGACAGTTGATGGATTAGTTGGTCTGTGTGGGAATTTCTCTTCTAATTCATTCGCTTCTACAAATCGTTTTTTAGCCTTTGTCCATTCTTGATCATGATATAGATCTAAAGCTTCATTAAAGGCTTGAACTAATTGACTTTTTTCTTTTGATAAATCATTTTTTAAGGATAAAAGCTCATAGGCTTTTACAGGTTTCTTTTTCCCTTTAACTCTTAAGTAATCTAACATTCTCCATTCAAACTGATCAGCAACAGGTTTATATGTATTTTCTGCTACTATAATATAAACGCCATAGTGTTTTGCTGCAGGTTCAAGTCTAGCCGCAAGATTAACTGTATCACCCATCATTGTATAATTCATTCTCATCGATGAACCCATATTCCCAGTAACCATTTCTCCAGAATTTAATCCTACACGATGACGAATATTATGTACGAGTTCAGGCCAATCTCCCTCAGATGCCCATTGACTTCGCATAATTTCTAGTTTTTTCTCCATTTCAAGAGCTGTCATGCAAGCATGAAATTCGTGTTTATCTAATTTTACAGGGGCACCATAAAATGCTACAATAGCATCACCTATATATTTATCTAGTGTCCCTTTATGATCTAGCAAAATATTAGTCATTTCAGTTAAATATTCATTCATAAGGCTTACCATTCTTTCAGGCTCTAATATTTCGGAAAAAGAGGAAAAACTCTGAATGTCTGAAAAAAATGCAGTATGATACCCTGCTTGTCCACCCAATTTTGGTTCTTGTTTATCTTCATACATTTGGTCGATTAAGTCTGGAGATATATAGGCACCAAAAGTACCTTTTAAAAATTTCTTATCTTGTTGCTCAATTATATAATCATATAAAACAATCCCTAAATATGTTGTTACTAAACCTACTAATGGAGCCACAATCGGAATAACATATGATTGCCCCACTACTGGAAGAGGCGTCTTAAGTAATTCTGGATTATTGGCTAATATTGATTGAGGAAGAATTGATAATATACTATCTTTTAATAACCAAAAGATGTCATCAACAAATATTCCACAAGCAATACCAAAGTATATTATACCCTCAACCACTATTAAAATTCCGGCAGTTATTGGATTTAAAAATGAAAGAATAAGAAATGCAATCAAAGATAAAATTGCGATAAGAAAAGTATGACTCATGGGATATGGATTATATGGATTTAACAAATCTGTTAACTGCCCGCCCATTACATTGATAAAATTTTCATCTAACAGTGTTTGTATTGCATTCCCGTGAGTTTCCATACCAGGCGTAAGCTGTTGAATACCCCAAAAATTATAAAAAGGTGTCTGTTTATAATCTTGGTGAACCTCTACTGATGTTCCAATAACTACAATTTTGTTAAAGAATGGTGATGTAGTAACATCAAACTCTTCACTAATTCCCATGGCTGCCATCATTTCCTGACGCTCTTCTAAATTATCAATAGCTTGAATCCATTCGGGAATTTCACCCGGTAGAAATTGATCCATCCAATCTATATCTTCAATTGGATCTCTTAAGGTTACTTCTTTAGTATCAATAATATATGCCAAGGAATATTTAGGGAAAGTGCCCCAAGGTGGTAGATTTTTTTCTCCTCTATATTTATACCCTGATGGTGGGCCATAATAATTCACTAAGAATGAGTTTCCAGCACCATAAGCATTAATATTGTATCCGCCATAATTCCAATTCAGATTATCACGATCAAAATATGGTTTTGTAGTATCAGAAATACTCTTAAATGCTTTAAAAGCTTTAACTGCAAGTGTAAGATAAACCTTATCGGGTTCATGTGGCATTTCTCCAAAAAGAGCATAGCGACGAGAAAAACCATCTTTATCCATCTGATCGTTAATTAATCCTAATTCAGGATTAGCTCGCATTATCTCATCAACCGGGTATGATATATATTGAGGAGGAACAGACGTAGGCTCTGTAACCATTTTTACAGGCATAATCACCGTAGTTCCAAACATTTGAGCTTCGGCAACAGCTTCACCTAATACCTTATCTCCATGACGTGGAATTAAACGTGGAAGAGATTGTAGTATATATTCCGCTTGCATTGAATCTTTCACCATTGGAACCTGATCAATAATATATTGAGGAGTGGTGGTAGCAATAAGGTCTTTATAAATCTCAGATCGGCTTTCTGGCGCATCAAATTGAATATCAAATGCAATTACCTTTGCTCCAGATTTATATAAGTTTCTAATCACTCTACCCCAAACACTTCCTCTAGGATAGGGCCATTCTTCGGGCATTAGACGCCATGCTTCATCATCTACTTCTACCAAAACAACATCGGTACCTTTATTGATATACGTTGAATCTGATGCCGTCCAACCCGTTAATGGACCTCTCACGGAATCAAAACGATAATCATACATTTTTAATTCCATTGTATCAAAAATACCAGTCCAATGTGCTAACGAGACTATGATAATAGCTCCGAAGGTTATCAACCACCCGACCCATTTATTTTGAAAGTATTTTATGATATCTTGAATTGAAAAATGCATCACTAAAAGTTATAATTAAGTGTAAGTACAATACCTGATGAATTTGTTTCAATAAATTTCTCACTTGGCACACTGTAGATTCTAATGTAACCAGTAAGAGTGGCGCTTAAATTAGTTTGTATTTGATAATCAGCACCCCCTCTTATCCCAAGTAATTGTGAATTAATTTTACTTCTACTATCCATTAATGATACTGCTCCACGAGCTAACATTTTATTATTTAATAAACGATAATTACCTGCAATTGACAAATTGGTCCATGTATATGCGGTTTTTATCAATTTATTATTACTCATGGAAGGAATATCAAGTTTAGTTTGACTAAACTGGGTAACGGTTTTTAGTTCACTTGGAAAAATAGATGATAAGTTAATTGAAATTGTTTTTGAATCAGTCTTTGGGAATAAATAACTCGAACTTCTCTTTTTGGTCAAATTGTCCAAATTTGTAACCCCACCTAAACTTAATACTAGATTCTGCTTAACCTCGCCATTAGATAATGGTAGTGTCAGTGCCATCATATTTGTCGAAGCTTTTGAGTCTTCTCTTAAATCAACTGTTTTACTCCCTATAGAGTCCAATTGACTTTTCTCATTATTTTTACTGATAGACTGATAATTAATGACAAAAGTAGGCATTTGTGGTCCTGGTAAAAATGTAAGATTAACAAAGGTAGTATTAGTATTTAATGGATTTACCGTTGTTCGTAATATTTTATTATCTAAATGTTTGAAACCAATATTTAAAAATATTTTCCTATCAAGGAGTGCAATTCGATCTGATAAAATAAATTGGCGAGCGTTTCTTCTCAAGAATGGATTTCCAAGCGAAACAAATTCAGGACCCACTTGACGGTATTCTACTAATATGCTGTTTTTCCCATAATTACCTCTTAATCGAATACTAAATGCAGAGGAAGGCATATTAATCAATGTTGAAAGCGGACTAGATTTTATTGAATTCATATCAAAAGGAATCAAAGGAGTCATGCTCGAATTGATTATAAAAATATCTTGGAATTTTACCGGATCAAATAGAATTGCTGCTGTGTCAATTTTTGTAGAACTTATTATTTCATTTCCAAGGCTATCGTATTGAACGCCGATCCAACCATCTAAAGAATCATCAGTCATTGTATCTAACGCAGTTCGTGACATAGCTCCATCCCATATATCCCGATTGAATAAACTCATGTCCCAATTAAAATCTAGTTTGAGTCTTTTCTTATCAAAGTCAGTACCAACATTAAAGCCTATTATTAAGTTGTCTTGCGGCTTTTGGCCAATCCAATTTGAGCTTGGATTTTCTAGAGAATCCCCTTGAGCAACTAATGCATCATTGAATTGATCTACAGTATAATCACCTGGTTGTAGTCCGGGTATAAATTCATCAATGGTAAATAATGATTTATTTAGTGTATCGTTAACGGATGTTATATCGTCACGCATTTTCATAAAATGAAAACCTAACTTTATTCGTGACAACAAGTTAGCCGATAATTTTAGACCAGATATCTTCCTTTTAAATGCAAAACCCATTCTATTTAAATAATAAGTTTTAGACCCATCTTTATTATTTTTTGTCCAGTCTTTTATTAATTGGTAACCACCATTAGTATGGCCTGCATGATGCACAGCTCGATTTAATTCTCCATTAATATATTGAAATTGAAACTGTTTGAAATCGATCTTTAATCCTAAACCTCTAACACGTTTTCCATCAATTGTAAATTGATTGAATTGTGGATAAAAATCACCCATTTTTATATTCAAAAAACTACCAATTGATAGCTGCGTGCCGAATCGATTATGTGGCTGTGTATAAGGTGACTCTCGAGAGGTAAGTCGCAAATCAGTGCTCAGCTTAGCCCACTGAATATCTAATGAAACATCTCCCATAATTTCAGCAATATTAAGTTCTGATTCTGATACCTTTTCTGCAGAAATTCGACTATTTAGCCTACCATTATATTGAAAGGTTGAAGAAATTTTTTGTTTTTTTCTACCTACAATAAAACTCCATCTAAAAGGAGCTATGTCTTGTAAATCAATATCTTTCATATTGATTTGGACTGTATGTGTCCCCATTGAAATAAGGCCTGGATCCAATATTAGAATTCCATCTTCGAATGTCATTTCTGAAGACATATCTTTTCCATCTAATAATAATTTCACTGATGAATAATCTAATTTATCGGAATTAAATAATGATGCCGCAATTAGTAATTCATTTTGTTTAACAATCGCATTGGGTTCGGGCGATAATATTAAAACATCTGCCATAGGTAATTTTCCAAAAACACCATCTTTGAAATCATTTTTTGGCGGAAATACTTGAAGAAACACGGGGTTATTAAAGGGGTCAACCCTAGGGTACGATATCAATCGATCTTCAGAAAATTCAAAGGCTATAACATATTCAATTCCCTCTTCAGTAAGGCTAAATCCAGAGATAGTAGCCTGCCAATTAAATCCAGTATTTACAAAATCTTTTTCAAGGTATGATTCACCTCCAGGTAACCGATAGTATAGCTTAGCTTTAATTGGATCATCAATTTCAAGAATAGATACAGATAAGATTAAATCTTCACCAACTACACCATTAGGCGGAGCTACATGAAAAAGTTTTTTAGTTTGAGCAGTGGATATTGATAAACAAAAAACACTGAGGATAAGAATTATCCCAAATTGGTTAATCTTACTATAATAATTCACGATGCGGATTATTTATATTCAATAACTAATGTTTTTATCTTACCGTTGGCATCCTTGAATTCAATCTTAAGCTTTTGATTACCAATATTATCTCCAGATGGATCTTTTGGTATTGTTTTAGGGTCCGTATTAAAGGACTGCAATTGCCCATCTTTTGTTGCAAGTCCTGTGATCCCACTTGGGATATCAATTTTGTCACCTGATATTTTATTCGTTAATTGGATAACTCCTTCAATACCAATTACAGAATCACCATTATTATTATCGGATACTACCCAAAAATCAGTCCCCTTAACAGATGCAACGGAAACAGTAGTCTGTACAATAAAATCACGATTTTGTTTTTTTCCTACTTGCGCACGAATAGTTCCACCTTTAAGACCAATTCGCTTTGCAATGGCTCGATTATTTTTATTTCCTGAAATTATTACTTCTGAATTCTCTTTTACTTTAAGTGCAGATTTATCATCTATAAACAGCAATGCTACAAATCCACCCTTGGCCGTAGTTATCTTATCTCCACTTTCAATAATATGACCTTTTTTGACTGATTTTGCAAAATCTTTTCCTCTAACATATTCAACTGAACCAATAACTTTTGTTGCAACCGCTATTCTATCTCCTCCTATAAGTAAAGAAAAAATAAAAATCAGCAATAATCCTTTTTTAATATAATTCATTTATCAATTTTCAGTTTCTACTAATTTAATTGAGAGTTCCTGTTTGATAATCTGATCTAATATTTTTTGAAGGGTACTTTCATCTATTTCCGAATCGTTTAGAGAAGCATTACCCATCTGTCCAAAACCTTCCAATTCTCCATCTGGGCCAAAAATTGAATTATATCTTTCATCTCCCAATGCGCGTCTTAACTTCTGAATAACAGTACTTTCTATTTTTGAAGTAGCTAACTCCGATGGATTAGATAACTTAAATGCATAGATCGGTGACGGCTGATCTTCCATACCATTTGTAGTTGGGACTTTTGTTTTGATCTGCCATAAATAAATTTTTCCATACTCAAGTGACCTAGCACCAAAGATAGGATACTGGTAAGAACTTACATTTTCTAATTCCATCCAATTTTGACTTTGGTCAAATGGAAGCGTTCTCTCATCATTAATCGCATCCTCAATGGATGAATGAACCTCCGGTTTAAATTCAGCTACACGAATATAAGTTTCGCAATTTAGGCAATATCCTTTATTCCAATTGAAAACAGGATTCTTAGTATAAACCATGTTAAATGAGGTATCAGCGATTATCCCTCCTGGAGATTCCAAATTAATCCCCGTAGGAGATTCAACTATAATTGTATTCATATCTTGATCAGATAATGATAAATCAAATTTACTTGAGCCAGAAAAGACTTTAATTTCAAAGCGATATTCTCCATCAGCCAATTTTCCAGTAGTCATTAATGCGCTTGCTAATTGATCAAATTCAGATACATTTAAAGATTCTTTAGTTGTAACTAATATTGAAATAGAATTTGGTGGACTTCCTTCATCCAATAGAGAAGTAGAATTGGTTGAGAAATTTCGATTATCTAGAACTATATCTGCCTTCATTTGAAAAGGTCTTGATTCAATCTCAGTCAAAGTTGTTCTAGATTTAATTCCTAATGCCGGTGACAGCACCGATGCTTTAAACGAGACTTTTGCGTATATAGGGTATGTGTCAGAAGAAATTCTATATCTAAATAACGGAACATCTGACTGCCCTGTAGAGACATCAATATTGCTGATATAAAAAGTGGCATAGTCAAAAAATTGACCCTCTAGCTTTACCTGTGCACTAAGAATCCCAGAACAAAAAAGGAGAAACATAGCGTAATACTGAATTATTTTTTTTCTTTTCACTTTTTTATATACAGACAAATTATCCATTGCCCAATTTACCGAACAGCAGAATGAGCCTTCAAGGCATTTTAAATCTATTGTGTTACTAATCACATCAATATAAACAAAAAGCCTTTAACAAAACGCTAAAGGCTTTTATTAATGTTCCCGGCAACTACCTACTCTCCCACGCTAGTCTCCCGCGCAGTACCATCGGCGCAACAGGGCTTAACTTCCGAGTTCGAGATGGGATCGGGTGTAACTCCTGCGCTATTGTCACCGGAGAAATTTCAGGGAATTGATGCAGATCTTCAATCGATCAAAAACGATTGATAAAGCCTTTCGGCCAATTAGTACCACTCAGCTGAATACATTACTGTAC
>CAYRYZ010000034.1:0-15941 GCA_964428745.1 uncultured bacterium
GTGTGACTTTCATGATTGATTATGAGTATAAAACGCTAGGAACACAGTTTACAACTATGGAAAATCTAGAAGAAAATTTTGCAACTGATATTGCACCTGCACGAACTTTTTGTTTCTTAAGTGAAGTTGAAACACTTAAGGAAGAAGGCTTAATTAAAGGTGGAAATCTGGATAATGCAGTTGTAATTGTAGATAAAGAAATTGATCAAGATGAAGCGGAGAATTTGCAAACATTATTTGGTATAAATAAAAAAATTAGTCTTGGAGCTAATGGTACGTTAAATGGGAAAGAACTTAGATTTGAAAACGAGCCTGTTCGCCACAAAGCCCTTGATCTTATTGGCGACCTTGCGTTATTGGGAATGCCGCTAAAAGGGCATGTAATTGCCTCAAAGAGTGGACATGCTGCAAATGTAGAATTAGTAAAAAAGATCAAAAAAGTTTATCAAAAGAAAATATTGCAGCAAAAATATCAATTAAATAAATCAGCTGATTATATGTTTGATATTAATTCCATACTAAATTTATTGCCTCATCGATATCCATTTGTTCTAGTTGATCGTATCGTTGATATTACACCTGGTGAAAAATTAACTGCCTATAAAAATGTAACAATAAATGAGCCGTTCTTTCAGGGCCATTTCCCAAGTCAACCAGTTATGCCTGGGGTCCTTGTTTTAGAAGCGATGGCGCAAGCTGGTGCTTTTTTAGTTTTAAATAGTGTTGATGACCCCATGAAAAAGAACATGTATTTCTCTGCATTATCAGATTCAAAATTTCGGCATCCTATTATTCCCGGAGATCAACTGCGCTTAGAAATGACTCTTGCTAAGTTTCGTTTAGGCACAGCTTTACTAATAGGTAAAGGTTATGTCGGCGATAAATTAGTTGCCGAAGCTAACTTAAAAGCAACCGTGGTGGACCGGGCAGGAGCCTGATTCCATCACTATACATCCCACAGCAATAATTTCACCCAAGGCCAATTTAGGTCAAAATATCAATGTTGGTGCTTATACTGTTATTGAAGATAATGTGAATATTGGAGAGGGGACTACTATTGGGAACCATAATACAATTTGTTACGGGACTACTATTGGATTTAATTGTACAATTTTTCATAATACTTCTCTAGGAGAGGCACCTCAGGATATGAAATATGAAGGTGAGGATACCAAAGCAATTATAGGTAATAGTGTAACAATACGAGAGGCAGTAACAATTAATCGCGGAACAAAAGCTTATGGTAAAACAATTGTTGGTGATGGTGTACTATTAATGACAGGAACACATATCGCACATGATTGTATTGTGGGTAATAATGTAGTTATGGCAAATTTAGCAACATTAGGTGGGCATGTAGAAATAGGTCCTTGGGCAAATATAGGTGGAGGGGTAATGGTTCATCAATTTGTAAAAATTGGTACCCAATCGCTTATTGGAGGTGGGTTTACTGCGAAACAAGATGTTCCACCTTACATAGTTGTTTCAGGTGCACCATTGCGATTTGTTGGAATAAATAAAATTGGATTGGAAAGACGAGGCTTTGATAGTGAAACTAGGGCACTAATTAAAAAGGCATATCGAACATACTTTGTATCAAAATTTAATCGAGGTCAGGCTCTAGATAAGATTAGAAAAACCATGGAACAAACTCAGGAAATTAAAAAAATACTTAATTTTATTGAATCGAGTGAACGAGGCATTATTTAAATTAATTCAATACGTGCCTCGCTATACAATATTTTTGTTTTCAGGATCATTATTATTTTCTCAATGGTCTTCATTTTCGTTGAATAATAATATTCAGTCTACATTTAAATATGGAGGCTTATTGGCGACACATGATTCTCCCTTTGATATTAGAAATGATAGAAGAATAGGAATTATCGTTTCATTAAATAAAGAAATATCCAATGATGGATTTTCACCATCAATTGAGAGCAAAATAAAAATTTCATGGAATTTATCGATAAAAGGTAGAATGGCAAATTTCTCTTCAGATAAACGGGCTATACAAATGTATGGTTGGGGCTTAACTTTAAAACCAGGATCAATGGAAGAACCTTCTCAATGGAGAATATTGTTTGACTCGGGGAGAATAAATTCTAATGCCCAATTTAGATTATCGGCAATGAGTGTTTCCGTAATTAGATTTTATAAATGGAATAGTTTTCAACTACATTCTGGTTTTGGTACAAATATGATTGATGTTTTTACATATAATTCATCTGATAATTATGATTTTCAAACAAATTTTGTTAGTCTTGGTTTATCGGCTAAACTATTTGGGCTTACACTCTCACCGCAAGTTATAGTTGGATCAAAAATTAATTTTATATCAATTAGTATAGGAGATTTTTTCTAATAATGAAAAATATTTCAATACTTGGATCAACAGGATCTATCGGCGTAAATGCATTGAATGTAATTGATAATTTACCTGATAAATTTAATGTAAAAGCTTTAACTGCTTATAAAAATTCAAATGCTCTTATCGACCAAGCAAAAAAGTACCATCCAGAAACTATTGTCATTATTGATTCTAGTGAAGTTGATTTTGTAGAAGAATCATTAAAAGGGTCTGGGGTTTCAATTCTACACGGGAAGGAAGGCTTGCTTGAATTATCTGCTCGAGATGACGTAGATATTATGTTAAATGCCTTAGTTGGTTCATCTGGGATGGAGCCGACTATTAATGCCATTCGTTCATCGGTAGATGTTGCTTTAAGTAATAAAGAAAGTCTAGTTATGGCTGGAGATATAATTGATAATGAAAAAAATAAATCCGGAGCAAAAATTTTCCCAGTTGATAGTGAACACTCAGCTATTTGGCAATGCTTAGTTGGAGAAAATATTGATGATGTTAAAAAAATAATTCTTACAGGTAGTGGAGGGCCATTTAGGACTAGAGATGTTAATACATTTAATGATATTAAAAAGGAAGAAGCTCTCAATCATCCTAACTGGTCGATGGGAAATAAAATCACTATTGATTCTGCCACAATGATGAATAAAGGGCTTGAGGTTATAGAAACTAAATGGCTTTTTGGTATAGATGTAGATAAAATAAAAATAATTGTTCATCCAGAATCTATTATTCATTCTATGGTTGAATTCAAGGATAAATCTGTAAAAGCTCAGCTAGGCGTTCCTGATATGAAGATTCCTATTCAATATGCATTAACATATCCAGATCGGTGCTTTGGGAAATGGGAATCTCTAGATTTGTTAAAACTTGGTTCAATAAACTTTGAATCTCCAGATATAAATAAATTCCCATGTATAGCATTAGCATATGAAGCTTTAAAGAAAGAAGGGACAATGCCAGCGGTCTTAAACGTAGCAAATGAGCAAGCAGTTTATCGTTTTTTGAATAAAGAAATTGGATTTATGGACATACCTTATATAATTGAAAAAGCATGTGAAAAACATGATTGGGTTTCTAATCCTTTATTAGATGATTTGCTATATTTGGAAACTTGGACAACTAATTATGTTAAACAATTTGTAAGTAAAAACAGTTGATTATGGGGAATTTATGACAACATTATTTGCAGCAATAATACTACTCGGTGTAATAGTTTTTGTACATGAGTTAGGCCACTATCTTGCAGCTCGGTCCATTGGAGTTAAAGTAGAGCGTTTTTCAGTTGGTTTTCCTCCGCGCCTTATGACTTTTACATCTATACCAGAGGCTTGGGAATTCAAATTATTTTTTTATAAAAAAAATAAATCAGGTAAGTACAAGTGGGGTCCAATTTATAAATCTATGATAGCAAGACCTGGTAGTAAGGGGACTGCTACTGAATACTGTATAGCAATTATTCCATTTGGTGGATATGTAAAAGTTGCAGGGATTATAGATGAAAGTATGGATACAAAGTATGAAAATAAACCCTATGAATTAATGAGTAAACCTAAATGGAAACAAATATGGTTTCAAAGCGCCGGGGTCATCATGAATTTGATTTTAGCTTTTATTATTTTTACTGGTTTATCTAATTATTCAGGGATGATTGTTCCCTCAAAAATGCCTATTATTAATGAGGTTATCGAAAATATGCCGGCAGATAAATCTGGGCTAAAAGCTGGAGATGTTATTCACGCGGTTAATGGTCAATCAATTAAAACTTGGAGTGAATTAACCAAGGAAATTCATCAAAGACCAAACCAAAATATAAATATTATTTATCAACGTGGTTCAACAAAATCAAATATCTTATTAGAATCTACTTTTCAAATCAATCCTTCTAATGGAGATACAATTGGAATAATTGGAATTTATCCAAAATATCAAAATGTACCTGTTAATTTAATTGAAAGCATGAACATGGGGGCTAGGGCAACAGTCCGAGGTTTTGGGATGGCAATTTTAACAATAAAAATGCTTACTTCTGGCCAGGCATCGATGAAAGAATTAGGGGGTCCCATTTTGATAGCACAATTAGCTGGCCAAACCGCTGAAGCTGGTTGGGTTCCATTTTTAACTCTTATGGCTCTTATTAGTTGTAACATTGCATTTATAAATATATTACCTATCCCTGGTTTGGATGGTGGGCATATATTTATTACCCTTATTGAAGGCATTATAAGAAAACCACTTACTCTTAAAATGAGAATGGGGATTCAACAAGTTGGTATGCTACTAATTCTTATGTTGATGATTACAGTAATTGTAAATGATGTTGGAAGATTATTTGGTAATTAACTCACACTTTTTAGTAAAAGAGTCATTGATCCATATTTCATTTTGATTTGTATTTTTACGGGGAGCCTTTTGCTATCATCGCTAATCCAAATCTGCATATCACCTTGATTTTTAAATAGATTTTTCCCTTCACGGTATGGACGAATTACTTTGCACTTAAATATCCCAATATTTGTACGAACTATTTCTGTACCCGTCATCTGTAAATTATAATGGACAATACGTCGGCCTTCATAAGATGAAAATGACATTACTTCATTGTTATTAAGGGGTATTGTTCGTAAATAATAAAACATGGAAAAAGAATCGCGAGCCATAAAATCAATAAAAATTTCTTTTGTTTTAGTTTTTGCAATAGATTTTTGATAATCAAATTTCACATCGACCTTATTACTATAATTACCTTCATTGATATTTTTAATTAGACGATGAGTAAAAAAATCTTTTTTATCCATCCAAATATCAATTTGATCTCTTATTTTAAATAATTGATCTGCTAAACCTGTAGTATTAGCACTAAAGGTTACATGATAGGCATCAAGATCATTTATTTTATCTAACCTATTTACATATAATTCAGCTTGGCCCACTCTAATCAAATTAAAATCTGCAGAATATTTTAAAGATTCTCCAACTTTAAATGGTGTCTCTGCTATAAGAAAATTTGAAAGAAAATATATAATATAACCAAAGTGCTTCATCTTCGTATAACTTTTATTATTGATTTTTCAAGTTTATAAATAGTTGAACCAGTTGAGCTTTTCATAGCTCCATCATCAATAAGAATATCAAACTCACCATTAAAAATCTTAATTATTTTATTTGGGTCATTTAACGGGGTTTCACCGGTCCTATTTACAGAAGTTGTTGTTATTGGAAAACCTAATTCCTTACAAAGTCTAGGTCCAAAATTATGATCAGGAATTCTAATGCCGAGTGTTTCTTCTTCACCCAAAATATTTGGATGAACTATGCCTGATTTGATTTTAAGAATAATGGTAGTTTGACCTTTTAAATATTTTTTCACCATTTTATGATTTTTTTGAGATATATCAGTGCAAGAAAAAACCATATTTTTATCAGACATAATTACACTCATTGGAGATTTTTTTCCTTTAATATTATTTAATCTATCAATAGCCGATTTATTTCTGGCATCCACGCCAAATCCATATAACGTATCAGTAGGATATACAATTATTCCTCCGTCTAGAATTGCTTTTTTGGCTCTTTTCAAAGCCGTTTTTGATTTACAATTAATTCTGTGTGTAATTCTATTATTCATTTTCCATAATCCGTGACCATTTTCTGTGAAACCAAAAGTAATGATCCGGATGTTCACGAATTTTTGCTTCTAACTTTTTAGTATAATCCTGAGTAATACCCTCTATAGTATTTGACTCTACGTTAATTTTTTCAAATGAAATAACAATAGTTCCATCGGGATCCTTGTGTCCAACAGAAAATATTAAGGGGACATTTGTACGCAAATGAAACAACGCAGCACCTTTTGGTATAGAAGTTTTTTTACCAAAAAATTCTACTATAACACCCCGTTCCTTTGCATTTTGGTCGCTAGCCAATATTATTATCTTATTATTCTTAATTAAGTCATAGATTTTATCTACTGATGATTTTCTATATATATGATTCATCCCGTAAGATTCACGTATTTCTTTAAAAAATAGATCTGCTCCTTTATTAGCTTGTTTTTGGATAACTCCCCATATGTCATAGTTATTATTACCAAACCATGACCCCCATTTTTCCCATAAACCAAAATGCCCTGTGATTAGTAAAACTCCTTTATTTTTATTAACTGCATCATCTAGAACGTCTTGATTCTCAATTCTGAATCTTTTTTTTGAATAGGATCTAGATAGTGATAGAAAATCAATGAAATTATTTGATACAATATTGTAAGCACCTTTCAATTGTTTTTTAATCCATCCAGAATCTTTTTCAGGGAATGCGTTTATTAAATTATTTAGGGCTTGTTTCTTTCTTATAGGTAATAAATAATAAATGAAGCTAGCTAACCTTCTTGCTAGTTTTTCGCGACGATTTTCTGATAATCTTCCGGTAAAAACAGAGAATCTTTTTAAGATACGATAAGTAAGCTGATCTTTAAAGTTCATGAAATATAATTATCAAATAATAAAATAATAGTTTCTAATCTGAAACGGTTTATATCAATTTTTTTATAAGAGATTTAATATTATCATTTAATTCTTTTTCAGAACCATCATTATGAATTACAAAATCAGCCATTCCAACTTTTTCTTCTTCAGGCCATTGAAATTCAATACGTTTTAATATTTCTTCTCTTGTCAGTGTTTTTCGGGCTAATGCACGTTCCATTCTATTTTTTAATTGTGCAGTTATAACAATTATATAATCTAAATGAATATCATATCCTGACTCATATATCATAGCCGCATCAATAATAAAAACAGCATGTTTTCCATCACTCAATATTTTATCAAATGTTTTATCAATCAGATCATAGATATAGGGATGAACAACAGAATTTAGTCTTCGTTGATGATCAACGTCTTGAAAAGCGACACGAGCTAATTTATTCTTATCTACTTTTCCTGTTGTATTAATAATATCAGTGCCAAACTCCGAGATCACCTCATGTTGAACGATTTCGTTTTTTTCAAGTAAATTTTTTGCTTCTTTGTCCGCATCTAATATAAAAGCACCTAATTTTTCGAAAAATTTACTTGCAGTACTCTTACCACTGCCAATCCCACCTGTTAATCCTACTTTAAGCATATTGGTTTACAATTCTTACTATTTCATTATTAATGTCGGAAATCTCTCCTATGCCATCAACATTTATTAATAAATTCATGTCTTCATAGTAATTTAGTAATGGAGAAGTTTGATTCCAGTATATTTGTTGACGATTTCTAATAATTTCAATTGAATCATCGCTTCTATCAGATTTTAAGCCTCTATTTACCAAACGGCTAATTAGCTCATCTTCATCTGCAGTTAAGCTGATAACAGAATCAATTTTATGACCAATTTGTTTCAGGGTTAGTTCTAAACCATGTGCTTGTGGGATGGTACGTGGAAATCCATCCAATAAGTAACCATTATGAGCATCATCTTTTTTCAAGCGATTATTCATCATTTTTAGTAATACATCGTCAGTTACTAATTCTCCCCTATCAATAAATGACTTAGCGAGACTACCTATTTCTGTTTTTTCAATAATTTCTGATCTTAATAAATCTCCTGTTGATAGATGTAAAATACTATATTTTTCACAAAGCAGCTTTGCTTGAGTGCCTTTGCCAACACCCGGTGGTCCTAAAAAAATAAGATTCATTAGTAAAACATATATTAATATTAAATTAGAATTCCTGCAACTGATGCAGTCAACCATGATGCTAGTGCACCACCAATCATAGCTTTAGTTATTAATTTTGCCAGATCTTTTTTCCGATCTGGCGCTATTCCACCAATTCCACCAAGTTGAATACCAATAGAACCAAAGTTTGCAAATCCGCATAGAGCATAACTAGCAATAATAGCAGATCTATTAGATAATTGATTATTATCAATCATTGATTGTAGGTCACCATAGGCTATCAATTCTGTGAAAACAATTTTCTCACCCATAAGAGTTCCAACAAACTCAGCTTCTGACCAAGGTATCCCCATGGTCCACGCTAGAGGCTTAAATATAAAACTTAATATTTGTTCTATGGATGTGCCACCAATACTTAAAAGATAATTAATTAATGCTACAATTGAAATAAAAGCTATTAACATAGCTCCAACATTAGCTGCTAATTTTAATCCATCGGACGCTCCATTACCAAGAGCTTCCATAGAATTGGAAGTAGTTTTTTCAACATTAATATTTGTATCACCTAAAGTTTTAGATACATCTACCTCAGGATAAATTATCTTTGCAATAACTATAGCTGCAGGAGCCGACATTACAGAAGCCGCTAATAGGTGTCCAGCAATGCCAGGAATATCTGATAGCCATTTTACATAGATCGCCAATACTCCTCCAGCAACAGTTGCAAAGCCACCTACCATAACAACCATAAGTTCAGATTTAGTCATCTGACTAATAAAGGGACGAATCATTAAGGGTGCTTCTGTTTGCCCAACAAAAATATTGGCACTTACGCTTAGCGTTTCAGCGCCACTTGTGCCCATCGTTTTTTGCATCAGTTTAGCTATCCATTTTATAATTATTTGAATGATACCAAAATGATATAGAACTGCCATGAGACTTGAAAAAAATATTATTGTTGGTAATAATCTGAATGCAAAATTTAAAAGCGAAGGATGCAAACCAACGTCGGAAACGTATGATGTGAATAAAAAATCACTTCCCGCATCCGAAAAACTAATTAATTTTGTGATTATTTTATCTAATAATGAAAAAATAGGTTTTCCAATCGGAGTTTTTAATATAAAGACTGCAAAAAGAAGCTGAAGGCCTAATCCCCAATAAACAGTTCTAAAACTAATTTTTCCTCGATTATTTGACATTGCATATGCAATAGTCAATAGTGTTAGAATACCTAATATACCTTTATATTGATCCATTTAATTATCCATTGGGGGTTCAAAACAATTCCTGCACCTAGCTTCATATATATCTGTTTCACCTATTAGTACTTGTTCTGAGTCTGAAGTAGTGCGCTGACTGTATGATGCTGGATTTCCACAAATGACACATATGGCTCTTAATTTATCTAAATAATCTGCTTCGCACATTAATTCAGGCATACAGCCAAATGGCAACCCTTTGTAATCTGTATCAAGACCAGCTACAATAACTCGTATTTTTCTATTAGCTAAATTTTTACAAACATCAATAATCTTTTTATTAAAAAATTGTGCTTCATCAATTCCAATTACATCCATTTTGTTCGAGTGCTTAATTATTTCATTCGGAGTTTTAACCATAATTGATTCTAACTTTGATTGATTATGCGAAACTACATGTTTAGAGCTATATCGACTATCAATAAATGGTTTAAATAAACATGTGTTCATTTTTGCTATTTCCGCCTTGCGAATACGACGAATTAACTCTTCAGTTTTTCCACTGAACATACTTCCCGTAATTACTTCAATCCATCCTGAATTTTTTGGTGTTAGAGTCATAATAATTTATTATTGTTCTATTTGTGTAGATAGAGTGTAATTTATTTTTGTTCTAATAAGATCAATGGCTACTTTATTTTGACTGCCTTCTGGTATAATAATATCGGCAAAATATTTTGACGGTTCAACAAATTGCTGATGCATTGGACGAACAGTTCTCAAATATTGTTCAATCACTGAGTTTACTGTTCTATTTCGCTTATCTACATCTCTTGAAATACGACGAATAAAACGTATGTCATCAGGTGTATCTACATATATTTTAATATCCATTAATTCTCTAAGAATAGAATAATGAAGAGCTAAGATCCCTTCAACTACTATCACACGATGGGGATGAACAGTTTTTGTCTCTTTTAATCTTGAATGAGTCGAAAAATCATACATTGGAACCTCAACTGCTTGTCCTTTAACTAAGCTGATAAGTTGTTGGTTAAATAATTCAATATCAATGGCATCTGGATGATCAAAATTATGTAGGTGCCTATCTTTCAAAGATATATGAGAAATATCACGATAATAGGCGTCTTGTTCTATTACCACAACATCACCTTCACCATATTCTTCAAGTAGTTTATTGGCAATAGAAGTTTTGCCTGAGCCTGTACCGCCTGCTATACCAATTAGAATTGAAGACATACTCATTTTAGATGATGTTTTTCAAATGGAGCTGGCAATAAAGCTCTACTTGTAGTCTCATTAATTATACCATCATTATCACATATGTATATTGGAATATCTCCACATAATTCCCATATTACTTGTCTGCATGCCCCACAAGGCGTGCCGCCATTTTTAGTTGCTACCGCCATGGCTATAAATTGATTATATCCTTGCGCTATAGCACTAAATAATGCTGTTCGTTCTGCACATATTGAAAGAGGATAGCTCGCATTTTCTATATTGCAACCGCCGACAATTATTTCTTCATCTATTTTTATTGCTGCTCCAACTGAATAGCTTGAATATGGAGCCCGAGACATTTTCATCATTTGGATTGCTTTAGAAATCAAGTCATTCATTGCTTCATCGTGTTAAACCATTTAATTGAATTGATCATACAATCTGCGGCTGCACCTCCATGATCACCGGGGTATGATGTGGTTTTAATTTTATTTGCACCATTTGCAATTAATTGTTCAGCGCCCAATTTCATTAGAAAGTAAAATACAGTATTGTCTTTTTCACCATGCATAAAATGTATTGGTGCATTTGGTTTCCACCCATCATAAATAAAACTATTTTCTATTAAGTAGTTTTTAAATTCAATTTCTTTATCAGCTAAAAAATCAGATAGGAATTTTGGTTCCAATAGAACTGACATGGTATCATTTAAAGCATTATCAATTTGGTCTCCAGTATATGTACCATCATACATAGTTAATATTGGAGTTCTATATTTAGGTTTAACCCAGCGGTTTAATGCATCATTATCTCCTGTAGCAAGCATGTAGCCCCAAAGAGCAAATCCAAGGTAATAAGGCGTGTTATACACATCATCTTCAAATATTCTTTTTCCCATTTCGTAAAGTGAATAGGGTCCCGCTCCAGGTGAGTTAGCAGTGATAGTAAATTCCTCAGAATATTCTTGTTCAATAATTTGATGGAATGCCATTGTACCATATCCACCGGCTGAATAGCCTGTTGTAAATAGTTGATCATTTAATTCAATTTCATTTTCACAAGCAAATTCTTTTGAAGCTCGTAAAAGATCAATTCCTGAAATTGCACTTGCTTGTTTATTTACATAAGATGCTTGAGTAACTGAAACTCCATAGCCAATTCCATCTGAATATATTGCAAAGTAACCTTGCATAGATCCTAAAAGGCTTTGGGGAGATACAGTTGGCAATACTGATGCTACAGCATTTCTTTGTGTTATTGTATAGTGAGATATCTTAAGCGTTGGCAAAGATATTTTTGACTTTAATTGCGGGACAAAAATTGCTCCTGATAGTTGTGTGGGTTCACCACTAGTACCAAGCGACTCATAGATAACCCTATAAATTTTTACATCATATTGAATATCAAATTCATTTGGGTCAAATCCATAAATATCTTTAATTAATATCTGAAATGCTTCTTCATTATATTCAGTAATCAAATTATATGATATAAGGTTTCCTCTACCAGTGTAAATATCACAATTTTGGCCCTTATCCTCACAAGCAAGGGCAAATAAAATAATAATCGACATCAATGATAGTTTCTTATTATATGTATTCAATTAATTCTTTCTTCAATTAAATTATTTTAACAAGTTTAAAGGCTTGATTAAGCATAATGCCAGTAATAAATCCACCAATATGAGCAAACCATGCTACGCCTCCAGTTGTATCGAGTCCAAGTGATCCCATTCCATTTGTTAATTGATTAAAAAACCAAAATCCTAGAACGATAATAGCTGGAACACGAAAAGTCGTGAAAAAAATAATAATAAATGCAAATACATGAACACGTGCATGTGGAAATCGCATCATATATAAACCTAAAACTCCAGCAATAGCACCTGAAGCACCAACCATTGGAATCTCAGAAGAAGGATTTACAAGAATTTGTGTTACAGCAGCTATAATACCGCAAAGCATGTAAAATATGGCATATTTTACATGCCCTAGAATACTTTCTACATTATCTCCAAATAGCCAAAGGAACCACATGTTCCCAATTATATGTGAAATTCCTCCATGAAGAAACATTGATGTGAAGATAGTTAAAATTGAAAATTGGGCAGGAATTAATCCAAAAGTATAGATAAAGAGAGCTTCCGTTTCTGGATCTTTCATTCCCATGCTAAATTGAAAAAGAAAAATGAAGAGATTTAATCCTATCAAACCATATGTAACATATGGTACTAGAATTTTGGGATTATCATCTTTATAGGGAAAAAACATCAGTAAACTTTGAATTCAATTTTGTTAGTAGTTTCATTTCCTGCACGATCTCGAATGGTTAATTGCATAGAATGCGTTCCGATTGATAATGGTCTTTTCAAATCATAGGAAAGGACTTTTAACTTAGGTTGGTATGCATAGATTAATGCTTGATTATCAAGGCTCAGATCAAATGAAGATTCTTCTGCTTCAAACCCAGACAGTTTATCATCAATTCTTATTCTAAATTGATTTAATTCAAGAGATGGATATTTTCCATTATTACCAGGATGCATAGATATAATATCAGGTTGTATTTTATCTTCAAGGATTGCAATCGCATCTAAGTGTTCAACTGATCCTGATATGACTCTCCGATCTTTATTCTTTGATGAAGGAATAAATGTCCATCCTTCTTTTTGGTCATAATAGTATAAATGCAATTTTTCATTATCATCAAGTTTTGCAGGATACCTTATTGCAATATTCATTGATTTAAGTAATGGACGTTCAAATGGCTGTAATTGATATACTCGAGAGATAAGATTACCATGATCAACAGGTGCATGTTTATGGACTGCTTCAATCCACATTACAGTAGGGCTCGCAATAGAGGTTTTTTTTGTTCGCATAGAACAATAAGTGTCTTTAGATATAACAGTAATAGATGATCCAGGCTCAGCTACTGTGTAGGGGAAATTAAATTGAATTTGACGTTCAATCGATCCATTCAAAATAGATTCAATTTGATTAATATTTTGAAATTGCATAGGTGATATTGGTTGAGATAAATAAACGGATGGTTGAATTTGATTTAGAGGAATGGTTGTATATTTATATTTTCCCTTTAATCTCAATGATAATTCTACATCAAGTACTTGCTCTGGTTGAAATTGAATATATAGACCTGCTTCAGTATGAGAGATATCCATATTAACATTCATGCTTAGGTGATCACCTGTAAATCGCCTATCAATCCAATGAATGGGTTTTGATCTAGTGCCTAAATTATTTTGGGCAATAAATTGCAGAGCTTTTTTTGAGACTTGTTTTTTTAAAACAGTAATTACCCTTCCTGATTCAACTCTTTCTGAAGAAACAATTTCTAATTCTTCGTCAGCATATCCGTAAGGAGTAAATGAAAAACCATTGATTGTTTGAATTGGGATTGTAATACTCTTTGGTTGAACTAGAAATGAAATTAGCTTTTCTGTTTCACCAAGTTGCTCAATTGTTATATCAAAAGGCTCCATCACAAATACAGTTCCATTTAATACCCGAGTATTACCCTGGGTATCCATAACTAATATTTTGATATCATGATATCCTTGAGATAGGTCGATTATACCATTAGTTACTTCATTGTGAATGGGAACTTTTGGATCTGATTGATTCCGATAAAGTTTAATAAAATTTCCAAGGTTCAATCTAAAATTTCTGTAATCATTTATAAAGTTTGCAGTTGATTGCCAATTATAGTCCAATTGATCAAATTGTAGTGAATGATATATCTCTTTATCTATATATATTTCTATTCTATGAGGTTGATATATGTTGTTGGCACCTTGTCTTTTATCATAAGCTTTAATAGAAAGGCCCAATGTTCCTGATATATTGATTGTATCAGGGAAATGATATTCCCCTTTTTTGTCTCTGAATACTGGAAAATTTTGTGGTAGTTGATTACCATTAACCCAACTTTCATCATTAAGTGGAGTAAATGAAATCTCATCTATAAAGGGAGCTAAACGATCCGCTTGGCTAAGTCCATTAGTCAATGGATTTAATGTTCGACCTTTCTTATTTCTAATTTCAAAGTGAAGATGAGGTCCAAAAGAAAAACCGGTATTACCAGAATAAGCTATAATGTCTCCTTTCTCAAATTTGAATTCCCCAGGAGATAAAAATATATTTGTTATGTATGTTTGGTTTTTCTCTTGTTGTTCTATTAGCCGATCTTCAAGGCGCGGAGTAAATTTACTTAAATGTCCATATACAGCTGTTTGACCATCATCTAAGGTGAGATATAATGCTCTACCAAAGCCTGAAAAATTTGATACAATTCTTGATATATATCCATTGGAAACAGCAAAAACAGGATGATCAGTCGAGCCTTTGGTTTTAATATCTAACCCTTGGTGATACCCTGTTGTTCTAAATTCTCCAAAGTTAGAAGATAAATGTTTTCCAAGATTTGTAGGCCACGTATAGTCTTGTGTCCAAGCGTGAACGTTAAAAAATAATATAACCAGAAGTATTTTCATAAAAATTCAGTTATTAGTCGTTCAATTAATCTCCGATTTTAAGTGTAAAAACATGGGATTGGTAATAAATAAAGCTTAAGTGTAATATAAGTTATGTTCCATATCATATTATTTGAACCTGAAATACCTCCAAATACGGGCAATATTATTCGATTATCTGTAAATACAGGTTTTGAACTCCACTTAATTAGACCATTAGGTTTTTCTGTTGATGATAAAAATCTTCATAGAGCAGGTATGGATTATATTAAGAAAACAGATTTCAATGTTTGGAATAATTTAAACGACTGTTTGAATGAATTATCTCCATCGTCGACTTATTCTGTATCAACAAAAGGCAAGACACTTTACACAGATTTGAAATATAATTCAGGGGACACTTTTATTTTTGGTCCAGAAAGTCGGGGCTTATCAAAAAACATTCGGAATCAGTACTCATCAATCTATATACCAATGCGAAGTAAAGGACGCAGTCTAAATTTAGCTAATGCAGTTTCAGTAATAACTTATGAAGTTTGGCGTCAGTTAGGATTTAATTAATCTGTTAGCTGTTTAAGTAGTTTTGTTGTAAAAATCCCAGTATTATGCCCATCTTTCCAAAATGGTCGTAAACCATAATATCCAACAGGTTGAACACCATTAACTAAGAAACTTGTTTCATTTAATTTTTGTTCGGGACCTTTATAAAGATTGCCTAGGGCATCTTTTTCACCTTCACATGAAGCACATGGGCATCTTTTTCTTAATTTTTTAAGGTTTATAACTGCTTCAGTGCTATCAGTAAAGGTCACCAGTAATAAATTATTTACAACTTCATAGTTTTCTATGGATATATTGTCACTCATTAAAATTTGTACTTAATAATTATTTAACAATTTGAATCCAATTAAAGATTAGAGCAAATCTTTTTATCATTTTGTACTTTTATATATGAAAAAATTTCTTATT
>CAYRYZ010000035.1:0-15657 GCA_964428745.1 uncultured bacterium
TCAACATACAAAGAATCAACCGATATCGATTTAAATATTTTATATGAATTAATAAATGAAATATAGAATCAAACCATTATTTGAATGAGATTTATTTCTTTATAAAAGATATTATATGGCCGGAGAAAATCTGTGCTCGCTTTAATATTTAAACCCAATTTTATTTAAGTAATTAATTATAATCAAATATCAATTTATATATTAGTTAATCATCTATGATCCTTTTTTGCCAGTAACGAATGTGGATACATTCTTCAATTGGCATAAAATATATGTTTTTCAATTGATAATATATTTTATATTAACGTATTAAATACCTTAATTATTTAGGTATTATAATTAATAAACTTAAATATAATAATAAAATTGGGAGTTTTAATTAATGTCTGAAATGAAAGTATTAGAATATATATGGTTAGATGGATACCAACCTGAACCGTCCTTAAGAAGTAAAATAAAGGTAACAAACGAAGAGACTCCTCCTGATTGGGCATTTGATGGTTCATCAACTCAGCAAGCAGAAGGTGGAAGTTCAGATTGCTTATTATTACCTGTTCAATCCTATGATGGCCCTTTATTTGCTGATAATCTTATTATGTGTGAAGTTCAAACAGGGGAACACAGAACCCATGATTCGAACATGCGATCAGCTGCAGCTAAAATTGTAACGGATGAATGGTGGTTTGGTTTTGAACAAGAGTATTTTTTTACTGATGAAAATGGAGAACCATTGGGTTGGGAAAATGGAGAACCAAGACCTCAGGGTGATTACTACTGTGGTGTAGGGGCAGGAAATGTTGAAGGACGAGACATATCCGAATTGCATCTAGAAGCATGTCTTGAAGCGGGAATTGAACTAACAGGTACAAATGCTGAAGTGGCACTTGGTCAGTGGGAATACCAATGTTTTGGTAAAGGTATAAAAGCTGCTGATGATTTGTGGGTTAGTAGATACTTATTATATAAAATTGCCGAAGATTATGGTGTAGGTGTGAACATTCATCCTAAACCTAAAAAAGGTGATTGGAATGGATCAGGTATGCATACAAATTTTTCAAATGAAGAAATGCGTACAAATGGAACTGAGAAACTTTATACTTCATTGTGTGAAAAATTGGGTAAAGTTCATCAAGATGCAATTACATCTTATGGTTCAGATAATGATATGAGACTTACTGGTCTTCATGAAACCCAAAGCATCGACAAATTCTCCTATGGTGTAAGTGATAGAGGAGCAAGTATTCGAATCCCTATATATACAGTAGAACATGATTGGAATGGTTATCTAGAAGACCGACGACCAGCTTCAAATGCAGATCCATACAAAATACTTAGCCACATTGTTGGTACACTATCTTAATAAACTAAATTATTGTAGCTATTAATTAATCATTGTTTAGTTCATTTTGAAATGAACTAAACAATGTAAATATCTATTTAGATCATGTACAATATTTGTGGATAATATTGTTATTAATTCATTTAATTTATCCACTCAATCAAAACAAAATAATGAGAAGCTATAGAGTATTATTAATATCTGTATTTATTTTTTCTTCGTGTGAAGAAATAGAAAAGTTGCCAAAGTCCACATGGGATATTGTTCAAGAAAAAATAATAACACCAAGTTGTTCAAATTGTCATGTTACGGGTTCAATGATGACTAAACAATCGGGTCTCGATTTAAGTCAGGATGATTCCTATAGTAAATTAGTGGGCGTACCTCCAAAAAATATATCAGCAAAAAATGATGGGCTAGTTATTATTAGTAATGAAGGTGGAATGAAAGGGCTAAGCAAAAGTTATTTATGGGAAAAAATAAATGCATATGATAGAGAACATTTTCTAAGCGACCATCCAGATTATGGCCAAATGATGCCACCGGGACAAAATTATTTAACTGATGGACAATTGCAATTTGTAAGATCATGGATTGAAGCTGGAGCTCCTGAATTAGGGATTGTCTCAGAAGAACAATTGTTACTCGACTCAAATAAATATACCCCTCCCGAATTTACTCCTTTAGAGCCTCCCGAAAACGGAATTCAATTGCATATCAAGCCATTTGAAGTTCAACCAAATTTTGAAAGAGAGTTTTTTCAATATACTAAATTGAATATTTCTGAAAATATTTATGCTAATAGAATACAGATTGAAATGCGTTCTGGCAGTCACCATTTCATTCTATATTCATTCCAGAATGGTATGGGGTCATCCAATTTACCAGAATTCGATGTTCCACGAGAGTTAAGGTTTGATGATGGTTCATATAATATTAAAACACTTAGAACAATGCAATATCATGATTTTTTTAGTGGAACTCAATGGCCTAGAATGGACTATAAACTTCCTCCTGGTGTGGCTTTTAAATTAGATTCGCAATTTGGTCTAGATCAAAATACTCATTATGTCAATCGCACGGATTCTTTGATGATTGGTGAAGTTTACACAAACATTCATACAGTTGATAAATCTGAAGTTCTACATGAAGCAATAATATTAAACTGGGCTAATCAGGAAATATTATTACCGGCCCAAAAGATTACTACATTGAATAAAGTGTTTATGGTCAATAAACCTATAAATATTGGACAGTTATTTTCTCATGCACATGAAAAAATGACAGAATTTTCCGTAATTATAAAAGGTGGGAATCGTGATGGAGAATTGGTTTATTGGACAGATGATTGGCAACATCCTCCTATTATGAGCTATGATCCTCCAATCAAACTAAATGTTGGAGAAGGGTTACAATTAATTGCAACCTATGATAACCCTTTAAATAGAACTGTTACATTTGGATTTTTATCAACAGATGAAATGATGATATTATTTGGATGGTACTACGAATAAATAAATCATGAATCAAATTCTAAATCGAATAAAATATTCGATAATTTTATTATTTATCTTATTTGCTACTTTACTTTATGCTCAGAATAAATACCCAATTATTCTTGTACATGGTTTTATGGGTTGGGGTCGAGAAGAAATGGGATCATATAGATATTGGGGTGGTAAGAATGATATTGAACAACAGCTTAAAGATAGAGGTTATCAAGTCTATACAGCTAATGTTGGCCCTTTATCGTCTAATTGGGATCGGGCTATAGAATTGTATTATCAAATAAAAGGAGGAGAAGTTGATTATGGAAAAGGACACTCTCAATTATTTGGTACAATTCAAAAACCAAAGGGCAAAGTTTATAAAGGATTATATCCTAAATGGGATAAAAACCATCCAGTGCATTTGGTTGGCCACAGTCTAGGCGGGCAAACTATTCGAATGTTGGACTATTTGTTAACAACATCCATCCTTGATTCATTAAATATAAATGAAAAAAGTGATTTCTTAGGAAATATTCATATTGGATGGATTAAATCAATTACTTCTATTTCAAGTCCACATAATGGGACAACGCTTTCAGATATTGTAACTAATGGTATTCCTTTTCTACAAGATTTTATTGCATTAGGGTCAGTCGTAGGAAGTACATTTTATAATTTTGATTTAGAACAATGGGGTTTTAAAAGAAAGAAAGAGGAATCATTGAGATCATATTTTACTCGTATGCAAAAGCATCCAGCATGGAGGACCAAAAATATTGTTTCATGGGATGTTAGCGTTCAAGGAGCAAGGGAATTAAATACACTATGTATAGCAAACCCCGATATATATTACTTTTCTTTTATCACTAGCAATACAGTTTATGATTCTACTTCTGGAAGACATATCCCCGATAAATCAATGTCATATATTATACGAGCTAATGCTAGATTAATGGGGATGAAAAAAGCATATTATAATGATGGATCTGAAACAGATTCCTCATGGTTTGAAAATGATGGGATAGTTAATAAAATATCGATGTATGGTCCCACAACTGGATTAAATGGTCCTGACCCAATATCAGATTATAGAACAGGGGAATTATTAATCAGTGGACAATGGTATGTTATGGGTGAATTTCAATCGGATCACAGAAAATTTATAGGTCATAGTATAAATAAAACAGAATTTGATACATTAATGACAGTATATAATAAACACGCAGAGCTTCTTTGGAGCCTGCCAAAATAAGATATTAAATATGATTGGTATTGAAGAATGCAATAAAATGGATTTAAGAGTTGGTACAATTGAACAAGCTGAAGAATTCCCAGATGCAAAACAACCAGCCTATAAGTTATATATTAATTTTGGTGAGTTTGGGAATAAATGGTCAAGTGCTCAAATAACAAAAAATTATTCGATTGAAGATTTATGTGGTAAACAAATTATTGCTGCAATGAATCTTGGTAATAAAAAGATCGGATCATTTGTATCAGAAGTACTTGTAATTGGAGTGGATGATAATAATTCAAATGTAGTTTTACTTGAGCCTAGTACTAAAATTGAAAACGGAGCAAAAGTAAATTAATAGTTAATTGAAATAATTAATAATTAGTTGTAATATACAAATATGGAATTTGGTGAATTGCTAAAACAATTTTTAATTGATCTTCAATCATTATTTAGAATTCAGCTTAAACAACTGAATTTAACGGTTCCACAAATTATGCTAATTTCTTCAATCCCAATAGATGGTATTGATATGACGTCATTATCTAAAAAATTGGGTATTGATAACAGTACACTTACCCGCTTAGTTGATATTCTCGTTAAAAATGAAATAACTGAAAAAACACCAAATTCTAGTGATAAACGGTCAATTATTTTATTATTAACAAAAAAAGGAGAATTATTACAATTAAAGATTGAAGAAGAAATTGATCTATTTGTATCAGCTTTATATCAAAAGATTCCAATGGAAAATAGAGAAGAGTTAAAAGAAAGTCTTTCTTCATTTCATTGGATAGTGTCAAAGCACAAATTGAATATATAATTGTATAATACAAATATAATATTGCTAAAATGGTACGATAATAATAAAAGAAGATTGCCATGGCGTGATAATAATAAGCCATATAACATTTGGTTATCTGAAGTAATGTTGCAACAAACGCAAGTGAAGACTGTGGTGCCATATTACATTAAGTGGATAAGTAAGTTTCCAACATTGAAGTCTGTAGCTGAAACAGATTTGAATTCACTATTAAAATTATGGGAAGGACTGGGATACTATTCTAGATGTAGAAATTTCCATAAAGCTACTCAAATTGTTGTGGAAAAATATAAGAGTGTTATTCCTGATGATTATAAGTTATTTCGCGAACTTCCAGGTGTTGGAGATTATATTGCTTCTGCAGTATTGTCGATAGCATATGATAAAAAGTATCCTGCTATCGATGTTAATTTAAAAAGAGTCATATCTAGATACCTGGGTATAAGAAAACTTACTAAAAGAAATACTTTACGTATTCATAATCTGTTGAATAAAATGTTAACAAATGGAAGATCTGGAGATATTAATCAAGCCTTAATGGATGTTGGAAGTTTAATTTGCAAACCAAACAATGTTATTTGTATCAAATGCCCCCTAATAAATAAATGTAAAGGATATTCTTATGGGAATCCAATTATGTATCCTGACAAAAATAAGATTAAACCCATTCCAACTAAAGAATATGTAGCTGCATTTATTTCATATAGTGATCATATTTTTATTAATCAACGCAGTGAAGATGGATTGCTAGGAGGATTATGGGAATTGCCGATGATAGAAGTATTTGATAATAGTAATAAAATTAAGGCTCTTAAAACTTATGCCAAAAATAAACTTGGACTTTCAATAGATATTCTTAATTGTTTTGATAAAGTTAAACATTCATATTCTCATTATAAGCTATTAGTTACACCATTTGCGTGTGAAGTATCAAATGCAGAATCAAAAATGGGACATTGGGTAAGAGTAGGAGAAATAGATAAATATGCTTTTTCAAAAGTAAATCATAAATTATTTAACACTATAGGTATAAAGAATTATTAAATTTCTATTTTCAATAATTATTTGGCCAATAGTTGGTTTAACATTTTGCCTGGGTGCTTTACTATACACTACAGTTGTAATCTTTTTTCCCTCAAATAAACTTCATTGGCTCGCACGAATAATAGCATGGTCAGTGATTGTAACAGGTGGTCAATGGTTAAGGATTAAAGGTAATGCCCCACTCAAAGAAAATGGACCGTATCTTTATTTGTTCAATCATCAATCTATATTTGACGCATTTATGATAGTGGCAAGCGCTCGGCATTATTTTACAGGCGTAGGGGCTATAGAGCAATTTTCTTATCCAGTATGGGGATTTTTAGCAAAAAAATATGGGTTAATTTCAATTGAAAGAAAAAAAATTGGATCTGCTATAGGAAGTTTAGCCGAAGTCGAAAAGGCACTGAACAATGGTGTTTCAGCTATGATTGCACCTGAAGGCACGCGTACGCTCACCGGCAATTTAGGTCCTTTTAAAAAAGGGGCATTTCATGTGGCAAAAAACACAGGAATTACTATAATACCTGTAGCATTAATTGGAGCATTTGAAGCAAAAAATAAAAATGATTGGCGAGTTAAGCCTGGCGCTCTATCAACAATATTTGGTGACCCCATAACCCAAAAAGAATATGATGATCTTAGTGTTGCTGATTTGCGCGATTTAGTAAGATCTAGAATTTCAGAATTAATAAATAATTTAGGTGCGTAATAAACTTTTTTTATTTGATATTGATGGTACAATCATATCTCCAGGTAATGTTGCTAGAAAATTACTAGATAAGATTGTATTAGATAGCTTTAAGCAATCCCCAAATTTACATTATGATGATGTGGCTGGATCAACGGATCCAATTATAGTTGAAACGGCACTTTTGAGAATTGGTGAAAAAGAACCATTATCACAATCAATTAATTTTGTTCTAAATTTATATCAAAATGAATTAAAGGAAGTTTTTAATAGTTCAAAGGCCCCGTTTGTATATGATGATTCAATACAATTGTTAAATAAAATAAAAAATGATGGACATTTTTTTGGATTGCTTAGTGGTAATATAAAAAAAGCTGCCAAAATTAAATTGAGTAAATTTAATTTATGGAGTCAATTTCCATTTGGTGTTTTTGGAGAAGATGCAGGAAATAGAGATGATTTGGTTTGGGCAGCAAGAGAAAAGGCATGGGATGTATTGCAGGAATCATTCCAGTTTGAAGATATAATTTTAATAGGAGATACTGTAGCAGATGCAGATGCAGCTTCAGTAAATGGAGCTAAATCAATTATTGTATGTCGCATACCAGATAAAAAAACACAATTAGAAAAATCGAATGCTACAATAATTGTAGATGATTTAAGTAAGGTTGAATTAAATGATGTCCTCTAAAAAATATATTTATAAGATATAATTAAAATGGACAATATAACTTATTACTCAACAGTAAAATTGCTACATATCATAGGTATGTCAGCATGGTTTGGCACTGCTCTTGCTGTATCAATTATATGGTCAAAAAAAGATGGATTAGATCTTAATCTAATACTTGATTTAATTACTAAAGTTGAAATGCCCGCATCTTTTTTTATTCCTTTAACAGGAGTTTTAATGACAATAGATCAAACATATTGGTTGAATATTGGATGGATACAGTTAAAAATAGTTATAGGTCTTCTAGCTGTTGTATTCAGCCATTTCTCTAGAGCAATGTTAATTCATCAGGATATGAAAAAGGATAAGAATAAACAAAAATTCAGTTTTTATCGTAATATATGTTTACTAATGCTATTTATCATTATAATAATTGTAGGATACAAATAATATGGATAAACCACATGAATATGAACATATTGAATGGGTAAATTTTAATAAATTATCTATAGATCCAACTATTTTGCCGGGTATTCAACAATCATTAAAAGAGAAAAAGGCAAAGATCAATATTGTTTCTTATTTTGCTGAATGGTGTCCAAACTGTCATTATGACGCAATTACCTTAAAAAATATATATGATGAATATTCTCAATATGATCTTGAAATGATCTTGGTGATGAATTATGCTAATATGGAAAAATCGAGGAAGTTTATAGAATTATATGGATTAAAAATGGAAATGATTCTTGGAGAGTTGCATGAGAAAAGTGAAAAGGATGTTGATGAAATCTTATTTAGTCAATTCAGAAAAGATTTAAATGATTCACGTATATGGGGCACGCCATTTCATTTAATTATTATAAACGGTAAAATAGATAATATTGGAATTGTTAAAGGGGAATTTATTAAAAAAGAAATTATAGAATTATTATCTGATAATTTTAAAGAGACTTTAACCTGTTAGTGCTACATCATAAGTTTCTTCAAATTCTTCAGTCTTAATCATTCTTATCGCATCCCAAGTTAGTTTAGTACATGCCTTTGCACAAATTTGACAACCAATGCATTCATCATGGCGCACTTGAACGGGGGGAATTGGGGTACCATATTTTTCGGTAGGGACTGGTTCTATGCAGTCAACGGGGCAAAAAGGTACGCAGACTTGACAGCCAGTACAGTTGTCTTCATCGACAACCGCAATTAGTTTAGGCTTCTTTTTTTTATAATTAACCTTTTCCGCTGGTTCAGGCACTGTTTTATAATGATCGTAATTATATTTTTTTGGCATAAATAATATATTCTTTAATAAATATTAGCTGAAATTAACAGAAATTATTATTTTCACCCAACAGAAAAGGATTTTCTTAAAATATAAAAAGTGTTTTAATTTGAAGGGTGCTTTGAAAAACAAATTAGGAGATTATAATGACCTATATTATAGCTGAGCCATGCGTAGGAACTTGTGATACAGCATGTGTAGAAGTCTGTCCTGTGGATTGTATACATGGACCAGATGATAAAAAAGGTGCAGGCGCTGAAGCAAAAGCTGACGGTTTTGACCCTGATGGTAAACAACTTTATATTGATCCTGAAGAATGTATTGATTGTGGAGCTTGTGAACCTGAATGTCCTGTAGAAGCTATTTTTGAAGAAAGTGAAGTTCCTGAAGAATGGAATAAATATACTAAGATCAATTATGATTGGTTTGGTAGGGATTATTCAGGATAAAAAAAAATAAAACAAACTTTTGTAAACGGCTGTTGTTTTTTCAACAGCCGTTTTTTTTGTATAAATGATGAATAAAGATAAAGTCATAGAATTATTAAAAACTGTATCCTATCCCGGTTTCAGTAGAGATATTGTTTCATTTGGAATGGTCAGAGATGTGAAAATAGAAGATGATTCAATATCAGTAATATTAGAGATTAAAACACAGAATGAGGATAAAAAGGAAAATGTGATTAATAAAGTAAATGAATTATTACAGAACACGAATGTATTTCAAAAAATAAGTGTTTCTATTGAGAAAGACTCAAACCAACAACCAAAATCACAATCTCCTCAATCCTCGGAAGGCCAACCTCCTCAACCTTTAGGTGGTGTTAAACATGTGTTAGCTGTCGCAAGTGGCAAGGGTGGTGTTGGAAAATCTACTGTAGCAGCAAATATAGCGCTGTCATTGAAAAATATGGGCCACAAAGTGGGCCTATTAGATTTAGATATTTATGGACCATCATTACCAATCATTTTAGGGATTGATGAACAACCTGATTTAACACAAGAGCGTAAGCTTATTCCGCTTGAGCATATGGGGATGAAAATTATGAGTTTCGGTTTTATAAGTGGAAATCAAACTCCTGTTATTTGGAGAGGTCCATTAGTTGCAAGGATGACTGAACAATTTTTTCGTGATGTGGTATGGGGAGATCTAGATTTCCTAATCTTAGATCTACCTCCAGGAACAGGCGATATTCAATTGACTTTGACACAGAAACTAAAAATAGATGGTGCAATCATTGTTACTACACCTCAAGATTTAGCCCTTTCAGATGTAAGAAAAGGTGCGGATATGTTTAAGAAAGTAAGTACGCCAATATTAGGAGTTATTGAAAACATGTCTGGATTTTTTATAGAGGGGCATATTGAAAATGGGAAAAATCTTTCAGTTGAAGGACAACCGGTAGATTTAGGTGATGATGGTAATTTTGCTATTAGAATTGATTTATTTAAAAAAGGTGGTGGGAAAACTGAAAGTGAGCGCCTAAAGGTACCTTTGCTTGCCGAGATTCCTATCTCTCAGGATATTATGGAAGCAACCGACTCTGGCAAACCATTATTAGAGTATAATACTGATACGCATATTGCTAAGATATTTAAAAAAATTGCTGAGCAGCTTTTAAATAGTTTGCATTAATGTTTAGTTATTTTACGGCTACTATCGTGCTTATTTTTTTAGGATATGCAGTCATTTCCCCACTATTACTTTGGATTACTCCACTAAATGCAATTGATAGAGGATTCTATCGTTTTAACCTTGGTTTATGTTGCATAATAGGCGCTCTTGGGATTATCGGCTACCATTTTATTGCAAAAAGTTTATCATTAGAAATATATTTATTGATATGGCTGTTATTAATGATGTTTATAACTGCAATGAATTGGAATTCAAGAACAATTAATAATTATATAATTTCTGCTATAAGCGTAATAGGTTGCATAATAATAGCTAAAATAATTCCAAGTATTGTGCCATCGATAAATCCAACCGGCGCACTTATCGTAACACTACTAAATTCCATTATTACTGCTGCTGTATTTTTTTCAATGATTCTTGGGCATTGGTACTTGAATATTGTGGCTTTACCAATACGATTATTAAAGCGATCAATAATTGTATTTTCATTGTTTTTATCTATTAGAATATTATGGGATAGCATTTATTTTGTTATGAATAATTATATTGATAATTATGGTATGAGTTATAATCTTTGGTCATTTATGTTTCAATTTGATGGTTTTTTATTAGGTATTGCTTTTTTTATAGGTAATCTTTTCCCAATAGTATTGAATGTTCTAATTTGGCGAACAATAAAATTACAAGCCACACAAAGTGCAACAGGCTTGCTTTATGTATCAGTTGTTTCAATTTTATTTAGTGATTTAATTCTTAAATACTATTTGCTAGAATATGGATTCATTGTTTGAAAAATATTGATTGTGAAGTATGTAAAAGTGAGAAGTCTTTCTCAGATGCAATTCATTGCAAAGAATGTAAAAATCCTAATTTATTTGAAAAAAATATTGATTTTTCTATATGCCCAATATGCGGCTGTAAAGACTTGTATCGCAAAAAAGACTTTAATCAAGCAGTTGGCTGCATTATAATATTAATTGGCGCTATTCTTGTGCCTTGGACATATGGAGTTAGTTTATTAGCGTTATCTTTACTGGATTTTTTGTTATATAAACGAGTAAAAGATTCTGTTGAATGCTATAAATGTAAATCCGAGTATAAAAATATTGCAGTCCCAACTCAAATAAAATCATTTGATCATCATACAGCTGAATTATATGAAACGAAATAGTTATGATTGATTGACCATCTCGAAAAGAGTAATTTCAAAGTTATTATTATAAAAATCATTTATGTCAAATACCCTTAGAAATAAAATATTAAGCGGAGGCGATATACCTAAGCATATTGCAATTATTATGGATGGTAATGGCCGATGGGCAACCTCACATAACTTACCAAGGTTGGCAGGCCACAGAGAAGGAATAAAATCTGTGAGAGAAATCGTCAGAATCTGCGGTGAAATTGGAATTGAATATCTAACATTATATACTTTTTCAAGTGAAAATTGGAATAGACCAGTAAAAGAAGTATCCTCAATAATGAAGTTACTTTTCTCTACAATAAAAAAAGAGGTTCAAAATCTTCATAAGAATAATGTTCGTTTATTTGCAATTGGCAAATTGGATGATTTACCTCAGAAATCATATCAAGAAATAATGGAAGGAATTAATAAAACTAAAGAGAATACAGGGTTAAATTTAATCCTCGCATTAAGCTATGGAAGTAGGCAGGAACTATTAAGGGCTGTTCGTCGTATTGTTGATAGAAGCAAGATAGATAAAATTAAAATAGATGAGATTAATGAAGATATGATATCAAAAGAATTGTATACCTCGGAAATACCAGACCCAGATCTACTGATTAGAACTGGAGGTGAGAATCGGATAAGCAATTTTTTGTTATGGCAATCTGCATATACTGAATTTTATATGGTAGATATATTTTGGCCTGAATTTAGAGAAAAAGAACTCATCAATAGCATTGAGGATTATCAGGCAAGGCAACGCAGGTTTGGTAGAACAGGTGAACAGGTTTTATAATGATAAGATTTATTTTATTCATTTTGACATCATTCTTAATAGCTCAAGTACCACCTTCATTTACTTTGAAAGAAGTAAACGTTGAAGGCAATGAAGCCACCAGTGATAATATGATTCTCTATACTTCTGGATTAAAAAATGGGCAAAAAGCATCAACAGAGGATTTTAGACGAGCAGTTAAACGATTATGGGAATTAGGAGTTTTTAGTAATATAGATATTCACTTTGATGGCGAAACACCTGATGGAATACTAATTACTATTGAGGTTGAGGAGTCACCAGTATTAGGGGAAGTAATTTTTAAAGGAAATAAAAAACTAAAAGATAAAAAGCTTAAAGAAGAACTCGCTTATCACAGAGGAATGCGCATTAAGCCAAATTTTACAACAAAAACTATTAATCAAATCAAAAACCTATATATGGAAGATGGATATTTTAATGCGAAAATTACAGCGGAATCAAAAATTGTAGATAAGGATAAAGATCAAAAAAATAATATTATTTTCACTATCAATGAAGGAAAGAAGCTAAAAATCAAAGATATTATTATTTTAGGTCATGAAAATAATTTCGGGTGGGCTGCAACAAAATCATGGATTCCCCTGCCTAAATCTATTCGAAGAAAACTCAGCTTATCAAAACTACGCTGGCAGCTTAAGGATACTAAAATTCGCACATGGTGGAGATTTTGGGCCTCTGCATATGACTCTAAAAAGTTTCAAGAAGATTTGAATTCTTTGAATAAATATTATAGAGATGAAGGTTATAGAGATTTCACAATATTAAGTGACACTGTATTTTACGAACCTAAAAAAAGAGGACTTGTTGTTAAAATTAATGTTGATGAAGGTAATAAATATAAGTTCAGAAATTTTACCTGGGAAGGACACTCATTATATGAAACTGATATATTAGATAATACACTTAACCTACAGTTTGGTGATACATTTAGTAAGTCAGGTTTTGATGAAGCTGTATATCAAAATGTGCAAAGCTTGTATATGGACAGAGGTTACTTGTATAGTAATATTGAGCCTTCATTTACACCGATTGGTGATGATTCATTAGATGTACATTTTTCTATAACTGAGAATAATCAGGTATATATAAGAAATATAAATATTTATGGGAATGAAAAAACACGTGAAAATGTGATTCGTCGTGAATTAGATGTTTTCCCTGGTGATTTATTTCGAAGAACGCTTTTACAAAGGAGCATGAGAAAACTACACGTTTTGAATTATTTTGATCCCACTTCTTTAAGCCCAAATGTTGTACCTATAGATGAAGATGAGGTAGATCTAGATATATCGTTGAGTGAAAAATCATCTGATAAAGCAAGTGCCAATATTGGATTTACAGGTATTTATGGAATGACTGGGGGGGCAAATATTGAGTTTAATAATTTCTTGGGGATGGGGCAGATGCTTTCCTTTGGCTTTGATGTAGGTACCCAAGTATCGGTATATAATAACTATGGTACACCAGGAAAGTATGAAAGTGTTCACTTAAGATTTGTGGACCCAATGTTTAGAGATACTCCCAATCGAATTGGTTTTTCACTTTTTTATACCTTTAGAGGCCAAGGGAATTCATATTATTTTTACCCATTTGATATGCTTTCAAGAGGTGGGTCTATCCAATGGGGTCGACGTATGAAATGGCCAGATGATTATTTTAGATCTCGTTGGGAATTTACAATCCAACAAAGAGTATATATGGGAGATGATGATGTATTGAATGATTATGTTGGCAGCGTTAGAAAAACGACCGGTATACAAATTGCCCAAATTTTAACTCGTGATAGTAGAGATAGAGCTGAATTTCCGACCCAAGGATCAACTGCAACTTTAGTCTCAACATTCTCAGGGGGTGCATTGGGAGGAGATGAAAATTTTCATAAGCATGTTTTAACGTTAGATTGGTATACACCAACATTTTGGAAATTTGTTTTAACTAGTCAAATAAAAATGGGTACTATTAGAATGTTGAATGTTGGTGATGGAAATTTTTCCTATATTTCCCCTTATGAACGGTTTATTATGGGTGGAAATGGTATACCATATGGAACGATGCTTAGAGGATATCCAGATAATGCTATTGGTCCATTAACTAGTCAGGGAAGAGGTCTTGGTGGTAATACGATGCTTAAATACACTAATGAATTCAGATTCCCATTCTCTGAGAATCCAGTTGTTTATGCTATGTTGTTCGCTGAAGCTGGTGGAGTTTGGAATGATTCGAGGTTAATGCATTCTTTGGGATTCCCAAGAAGAAATCCTATTGAATTAAAGAGATCTGCTGGGATAGGTATTAGATTCTTTATGCCTATGATTGGACAGTTAGGATTTGACATGGGATATGGTTTTGATGATATAACTGGAGATGGTGAACCCCAGGGATGGGAATACACCATCATTTTTGGTAGATAAAAATTAAATCAAGGAGGATATTGTGATTCGAAGAATAATCACAACTATAAGTTTAGTAACAATATTGTTACCAATTATGGTTTTTGCTCAAAATAAAATTGGATTTGTACAATCAGAGAGAATTCGTGGAGAATATGAAGAGTTCAAAGATGCTGAGGCCCAACTTCAATTAGAATATCAACAAGCAAATGCTCAGTTTAGCATGATGATGGTTGAATTAGATAGCATCAAAAAAGCTTTTGAAACACAACGATTAATGAGTAGTCCCGAGTGGCGTAAAGAAAAAGAAGCTGAAATCGCTTCCAGAGAAGCAACACTTCAAAAATTTCAAGTGAACATAGCTGGCCCTCAAGGCGAGTTATACAGACGCCAAACACAATTAGAATTTGATATTTTATCTAAAGTAAAAAGGGCAGTAGATAAAATAGCGGCCGCAAAAAAAATCGATTTTATTATTGATGGCTCCACTTCCTTACTTTATGGTAATCCAACACATGATTTAACTGATGATGTTTTACTGGAATTGCGTAAATACAATATTTCAAAAGACCAGAAAGCATCGAAAAAAGAAAATTAATTTTTTATTTTGACCAGCCTATCAGATATTGCTGATATCATAGATGGTTCAGTCATTGGTGATCCTAAAATAATGATTGATGGTGTTTCACCTATCGATAATGCTGAATCGGGTACAATAACATTTATAGCAAATAGTAAATATGAAAAGTTCTTAGATGTTACTAAAGCCTCTGCCATTATTAGTGATAATAAAGATTTAATTTCTAAAAAAAATGGCATAGTTGTTAATAATCCAAAACTAGCCATTGCTAAACTGCTAGATTATTTTTCGCCAAAGAGTGAACAAAATACCGGCGTTCATGATTCATCAATAATTGATACAAGTGCAATTATTGGTAAGAACACTTCTATCGGTGCAAACACAGTTATAGAAGCTGATGTAATAATTGGAAATAATGTTGTTATTGGATCTAATAATGTAATTAGTAATAATGTAATTATAGGTTCTTACACAAA
>CAYRYZ010000036.1:0-3439 GCA_964428745.1 uncultured bacterium
CCAATAGATTCTACTGTAGTTACTGTTGATGGAAAAGCAGCCGTAAATACTAGCGGAGAGGTTTCATTTACACCTACAAAATTAGATACAGCGAAATATGTCTTTCGAGTAATAGTAACTGATCAATGGACATTAAAAGATACCGTGGACATTAATATTAGAGCGATACCCGTAAATGATGCGCCTATTTTGAATTTGGATCCTATAATCAATACTTGGGCGGGTAAAAAATTAACTTTTCTTGAAGGGGATAGTAGTGAGCATATTAACCTTACTCGATATGCTTACGATGAGGATAATGATACAACTTCTTTGAAATATGCATTTAGAATTGCATCAACAATACCTGCAAATATTGGATATCCAATTGCAAAACTTGGATTTCTTTCAGACTTTGGAAGTGAGTATAAAAAATCTTTTATTAATAAACTTATAGATGAGTTTCCAGCTTCTACCATTGTTCAAAAAAATAATTCTTTTTTGATCTATTCAGGTAATATTGACGAGTTTAAAGATCCAATTAAAGTTGACTCTCTTAGAACAACTGATTCATTATTTACGTGGATTATGCCAACCGATACTACAAGTTTAGATACAAATTATTACACTGAATCAGAAATGTTGGTCGAATTCTCTGTGATCGATCCTGAAGGTTTAATCGGTAAAGATACCGTTACTTTTGTCATTAATCCCATAAATGATAAGCCTGTATGGACTGGAGTCAGAGATACGGTTGTTAAAGAGAATGATTCACTTCTAATTGATTTTGCAAATTATTTATATGATGTAGATGATTCAACATTGACCATTACTATTGAGCCCAAAACCTTTGCTAGTAATGTAACACTTGATTCTTCTAAAATGAGCGCGGAAGCAGCTAAAACTTTTATACCTACGAAGACTTCTTATCAATTCCAGAGTCAAGCACGTAAAGATACAGTAAAAATTAAACCGCAACCTTTATGGTTCGATTATGAGAATGGAAAACCACGTAAAGGTTTGTGGAATCCATTAGATACATTAAGTAACCAAATAAAATTTGTAATTACGGCCGCTGATGATGAAGGTGCATCTGCAACAGATTCATTTATCGTCAAAGTCCAGCGTGTACCACGTCCTGAGATCCGCATGTACGTTGTCCAAAACAATGCGTTCACCAACTATTACGAGGTATTCCTCGTTGATTCGTTGGGGAAAACCAAGGACATTACACTAGAAGTTCAGTCAACAGCTGTGACACTGGACACAGCGGCCGCATATACTTATGTTGGACATTATAATTTTCCAACAGAGGGGAATTATATTTTTGAAGTTAGCGCAAAGGGTTTTGTAGGTGATACGGTAATCACCAAACCTGTTGCTCTTAGTTTAGCTAAAATGTATGGAAGGTGGAGTGGAAAAAGTGTTGATGGTCAATTTCAAGTTATTGGTCAAAATGGATCTGTTGATTTTGATCAATCGATTATGATTCTGGATTCAACTTTATTTGAACCATATTTTAACGATAGAGCGTCTTATCTTCTCGGTAATGAGTCATATCGATTCAATAAATCAGTTGAGATATCACTACCAGGAGAACAAGAAACAGCGATCTATAGTCGATCTATCGGTAGTGGCTGGGTTGAATTACCATCTATCACTGAAGGAAGCCGAGTATTAGCGTATACTGAAAAAATGGGATATTTTAGAATAGGGCCTAAAACATTAATTGTTCCTGGCCAAACAAGTCTTCAACAAAATTATCCAAACCCGTTTAATCCAGCTACGACAATTGAATATGATCTAGGTTTTGTTGATGGGCCATACCAAAAAGTAAATATTACAGTATATGATATTTTAGGAAGAAAAATCAAATTATTAGTTAATGAGGAACAAAGTATAGGTCGTTATCAAGTTAGGTGGGATGGTAAAGACCAAAACGGTGTTCCAGTGTCTTCTGGAATTTATTTTGTTAATTTACTTACTGATATGGGACGCAGTAAAACTAAGAAGGTTATGTTAATGAGATGACGTATTATCTTAAAAAAACTGGATTAACATTAATAGTTTTATTGGGACTATTTTCAATTGATGCTTGTCGGAAAAAATACATTGCTACTTCTGAGGATATGGCACAACATGGTTGGGTCTTGTATATAGATAAGGATTATATTAATAGTAACTCTTGGTTTCGGGATGCTACTGTAAAAGATAGCGAATGGAAAGATGCATACAATGGGTTGGGATGGTCATACGCTCAGTTAGCTGGTGCAACTGCTCAACACGCTTTATTGGATAGTGGTATTTCTAACTTTGTAAATGGTCTTAAAAAACCTATAGAGGAGTGGGAAGCAACCGATGACGAAGGTAATATTATAGATGTGCAAGCAGAGATTCTAGCTGGCTTAACATTTTCCTATCATGCCAAAGGAAAAGATTCTAAAGTTATTGAATATGGATCTGCATTTTTAGATTCGACTACATTTAATGATGAAGGTTTACCCGCTCCAAATTGGTATTTTTCTCATGATCTAGATTCATTGTTGAATTATTTGGATGTAAGAATTACTATGGCTGCTTCATATTTTGCAGAAGGCAAATTTGATTCTAGTGTCATCCAAGTTTCTGTTATACTAGATTCATTAAAGTCAGCTGAAACACCTGTAACAGATACAACACTGGTTGGTCGGAAAAAGATCGCAGAACAAATCAAGTCACTCCAAGAATATCTTAGAACTCGGTAGCAATGAAAATTGATCACTCTATTTGGATGAAGCAGGCTCTAATCCAAGCACAAAAAGCATTTGAAGCAGAAGAAATTCCAATTGGAGCAATTGTTGTTCATAATGGTAAAATAATTGGTCGTGGATATAATCAACGTGAGCAGTTAAATGATCCAACTGCACATGCTGAAATCATTGCAATTACAGCAGCTGCCAATACAATTGGGGATTGGCGCCTTAATAACTGTTCTTTATATGTTACTAAAGAACCTTGCCCAATGTGTGCTGGCGCAATTATTAATTCAAGATTGGAAATGGTTATTTTTGGTACATATGATGAGGAATCGGGTTGTTGTGGCTCTCTGTACCAACTTTGCGGAGACCCGAGGTTTAAAACCAAAGTAGCAGTAAAAGGGGGCATCTTAGAGAAAGAGTCCCTCTCTCTGATTCAAGATTTTTTTAAAGTCCGGAGAGATAACTAACAAAAGGAGATAGATGATGAAAAAACTATTAACAATATTCATTCCTATATGTCTTTTTATTGGATGCGAAGATGAAGCAAAGGAAGCGACAGCTTGCGCGGATATATTAGCTAATATGGAAGCTAATATGGATGCTGCAAATGCAAAATTTGAAAATGACCCCACTAAGGAAAATTGTGATGCGATTGCTAAGTTAGCTCAGGAAATATACGATTGTATGCCTGCCGGACCTGACAAAGATGAACTGAAAGAAGG
>CAYRYZ010000036.1:3539-14992 GCA_964428745.1 uncultured bacterium
AGGAAATATACGATTGTATGCCTGCCGGACCTGACAAAGATGAACTGAAAGAAGGGCTTGATCAAATCAAAGCATCTTGTAGTTCATTATTTGGTTAAAAAATAATATTTTTTGCCTTGTTTTGGGAGAGATGGCAGAGCCTGGCTGAATGCGCCGCACTCGAAATGCGGTATACCTTTTAGGTATCGGGGGTTCGAATCCCTCTCTCTCCGCTAAAAAAGAAAGTTTATAAATATGATCAAACGTACAATTCAATTAATGCCTTTAATGTTGATACTTATTTCTTGTTCAAAAGATATATCTATTGATGGATTAAAAGGGGAAGATGGAGTGGCTATTCATCCAGAATCAGGTGACGCTTACTCTGGCAAAGCTTATTTGAATTTTTTTGATGGTACTGTTCGAATGAAAGGTCAGTATAAGGGTGGAATAAAAACTGGAAATTGGAAATATTATATTCAGGGACATACTGATCGATATTATAATTTGAAATTTATTGATGGTGAGATTGCTTCTGTTAATTATCATGATGGCGATGAACAGTGGGCTGGTACCCCAATCATGCACAAAGATTCTGTTATTGCAAATGGAACTTATTTGGCTCAAACTGGTGATAGTGAATATAATTTTAATTTATCACCCGAAGTATTTGTTCAAATGATTGATAATAGTTCTCATGGTCGATTAACAAGGTGGTGGGGAAATGGAGAAGTATATTCCGAGGGTAATTATACATACGGCAAAAAACAGGGAAAATTTAGCTGGTGGTATGAAAGTGGCGGTCTAAAGGAAACGCGATTTTGGAATGACGACAAACCTGCAGGGAACACAACTCAATGGTATGAAAATGGAAAAAAATATGCTGAAGGCACGTATAAAAAGGGGATGTTGCATGGCCAGTTAATCTGGTGGTATGAAGATGGGCAGAAAAAAGAAGAAGTAAATTTTCTTCAAGGTGAAAGGGACGGATTTGCCTGGTGGTGGTACCCAGATGGTGCTAAAAAAGGTGTTGCAGACATTTCAAATGGTTTGGGGAAAATAACTTTGTTTTCTCTAGATGGTACACACACGAAACAATATGAAGTGATGGAAAATCAAATTTTTTGTTCTTCTGGTGAGATCTTGTTTTCTATAGATCAAGTATCAACGAATGCTCCAATGCCTATTGGCGACGGTACTTGCGACTGTGCTGATTGCTCGGATGAACCAAGTAATTAAATTCGAATATTATATTTTTGTTGATTTTATATAGTCGGTTGTGATTCCTTACTCAGAAGGGTTATTTTCAAATATATTCTTATGAGAAAAATTCTTTTATCATTTATTTTATATATATCAGCTTTATTTGCTGACGATCACACTATTGCTGTTCTTGATTTTAGTGGAGAGGGAATCCATACAGATGAATTAAAATCTTTGAGCGAACAGTTCCGTATAGAATTGCTAAAAATGGATACTCTACGTGTTTTAGATTATTCTGACATGCTTTCACTTCTTGGTGATTATGGATATGACTCTAAGCCTTGTTTTACAATTGAATGCGGTGTGATAAGTTCAATGCTTTTAGAACAAGAGTGGGCTGTTTCTGCCCATATAGCAAAAATTGGAGATGCATTCGTATCTGAAGGTAGATTAATCGAATCAAAGACTGGCCGCGTCATAAATGCTGTGACGTACGATCATGAATTGTCGATTGAAGGTTTAAAAAATCGCGGTATGCATAATTTGGCGGAACTAGTCATGTCAAAACGTATACCAATCGAAGTTCATCAAAGACAAAACTTAGTATATATTAAAACTAAACCGACAGGAGCTTTAGTTCGCGTAGGACGTGATACACTTAATGGAAATACACCAATGGCACTAGATAGAGTAATTTTGGAAAGTCGCCCCGTTATTTTATTAAAAGAAGGTTTTGAGCCATATAAAATAAATCAGATGCCAGAAGATGATTCTGATATAATTTATATAGAACTTCAACATCTTGTGCCTCAAATAGGTCATTTATCATTTTCTGATCCTGTTCCGAATGGTATTATGATAGTTTCTTTAGATAATGACGATCGATTTCTTATTGATGAAGGTGCTACTCTATTTAGAGACCTTGGAGCAGGTAATTATTTTTTGGAATCAGCGGATTATATTGTAATTAATAATAAATTTAATATTAAGCATAGACGTACTACGCAAATCAAACCAGTATATCATGAAAAATCTGAGGTCAGATTAAAAAGAGATCGTTATAAACGAAATAGGAATATCATGATTGGTATGCTAGGTACAAGCCTAGCTTATAGAACATATCTTTATTTTCAAACTGAGAATATCTACAATAAGTATTCGTCATCGATAGAAGATGGTGATAACCGACACAAAAAAATTGAAATGCTTGATAAGAATAAACCTACAGTTGATATTTTATCGGGTATAATTATTTTTCCCGTAGTTTATTATCATGCGAAGTATTTGCAGATGGATCGTTGGTTAAAACAATGATTAGAAAACTTTTATTTATATTACTTATTTTAATAAGCTGTGAGGACAAAAAGAGGATATGGGACAATCCCTACGATCCACGCAGCGATAGAAGTCTTTGGTCTCCAGATGAACTTGAAGCTAAACAAAAATCTAAGGATATGATTCAGCTTAATTGGCTTAGAAAAGGTCGTGAATTTGATGGATTTCGGGTTGAAAAGAGCGTTGATGGAGAAACATGGAAAGATTCTGTTGCTACTTTAGGTAACTATGTCAATAAATGGGTAGATACTTTGGATATGAAACTCGTTGTGAAAGACTCATTAAATAAAGGGTCTGTAGAATATTCTTATAGGGTTTATGCTTTTGCAGATACCAATGAGTCTGATAAAGCTACGGTAAAGTATAAACCGTTGATGCCAGGTCCTCCAAAACCAGTCGATATTACTTCTGTCAGCTATACTCATATTCCAACAAAAAAACTTACTGTTAAATGGGAGAAACTATCTCAAGGCAGTTTTAAATCATATCATCTCCACCATTTAATTGAAGGATCAACTGATACATCTATTATTTCAATTAATGACATAGATTCTATCTCTTATGATATAAATATATTTGATCCTACTGTAGCAAATAATTATTGGATATCCGCCGAGGATACCACAGGATTATATACACTTGGTAAATCTATGGCAAATATAATTGATGAAGTTCCTAGCTCAGTGAAATTAGATACCATCACCCATAAACAGGGAAATTTTCAATTAAGTTGGAATGTTACCGATATCAATGATTTCAAACATTATGATATACAAGATAGTAATGCTAGTGTTGCTTCATGGACATCAATAAAGGTTATTAATGATCAAAATCAAAATAATGCTCAATTGGGGATTAGTAATGATGTAGAGAATTATTACCGTGTATTAGTATCGGATGTATGGAATCAGACGTCAGCTTCTAATATTAAAAGTGCAACATCCTATAGGAAAATAGTTAAAATGAATGAATTAAGTGAGGTTGGTGATACGGTTATGATTATGAGCATTGGACCTACTTTAGACTATAGTCATTTTATCTATAAGGATGTAAATAGGGTGGACGTTAAAGGATATTTCCCCTTTTGGATACAAGGTGGTGAAAAAATATTTTCTTTTACCGTTGGTAATGCGGGCTTTCTTATTGATCAAGATGGAAAGAATCCCACTTTAATTCAAGGTTTAAATCCTGAAAATATTGCTTTTTCATCAGATGGGAAAGAAGCGGTCTTCTCGGCTGTAGATCACAATATTTATACTGTAGACTTAAAGGACGATCTTGAGATAAAAAGAAAATTAACTACTATTACTAATAATGAATGGTATGGTGACCCTGAATTTGTCAATATAGATGGTACGAAGGACTCACTAATTATGTATTGGCAAGACAAGTTCAAGTATAATAATAATATCGGAGAGGCCAATATCTATTGGATGGATGAATTTGGTAATCTAGTTAAGCAATTAACTAAAGCTGCCAATGGTGATCGATTAATTATGCCTAGGATGTCCCCTGATGGCGCAAAAATTCTTTATTATAAAGAAGATGATGGTTTATATGTTATGAATCCATCCGATGAAGAAGGTGTTGCCGTTACAACAAATAGTAGCAATGTTAAGGTTTTACCTGAAAATAGCAAATATTTTAGGAATATTACATGGGCTCCCAATAGTGAAAGAGCTGTTTTTTGGACCTATAATAATAATTCATATTTTTCATATGTGTTTGAGAGAAGTACAGGTAAAGCTAGACTTTTACAATCGGGCGCTCGTTTTGCTAGTTGGTATGATAATAATACAATCACTTATAGAAGTGAATCTGCAAATAAAATGTTCATGATTAATGTTACAAGTAATTCTATTGGCGATCCTGTATTAGTATATGATTCTCCATGGGTAGATCTACAGCCAAGGCAGTGATTTGATAAATAAAACAATAAAAAAATCTGATTTTGCATATTTTAAAAAAATTGAATCGAGGTGGGGCGATATGGATGGTTTAAGGCATGTAAATAACGCAAAATATCTCACATATTTAGAGACAGCAAGGTTAGAATATTTATCTACTTTAGGAATTGATATTAATCGTTGGGATTCTGAAACAAGTGTAATCCTTGCAGGCATGAAAGTAGATTATCATCGACAATCCAGTTATCCCAATACATATGAAATTGGCTGTAGGATAACAAGGTTAGGAAATAAAAGTTTTGATATCTTTAATGCATTGTTTGAAGAATTGAATGATGATCCAATTGTTACAGCCACTTTCACAATAGTCTGCTACAACTATCATTTAGACGAAAGCATTGCTGTTCCAGAGTCAATTAAAAACGCATATCAACCGTTTAAAGAATGATTTCAAAAGGGTCTCCTCCCAATTTATGGTCTGATCGATTAATTGATCGACTTGCATATGCACATGATGCAAGTATGTATCGACTTATTCCTAAGGGAGTTGCTCGACCTGAAAATGAATCAGATGTTGTTTCCCTTCTTAATTATGCAAGTGAAACTAAAACTCCTATAACATTTCGGGCAGGTGGCACTTCACTATCAGGGCAATCAGTATCTGAAGGCATTATTGCTGAAATAATAAGGGGATGGCAAGATTACAAAATTTTAGACAATGGAAACTCAATTTTCCTCGAGCCAGGAGTGATTGGATCTCGGGCAAATTTATATCTATCATCCTATGGAAAGCGAATTGGCCCTGACCCAGCTTCCATTAACGCTGCGCGCATAGGCGGTATAGTATCTAATAATTCATCTGGTATGGTGTGCGGTGTTAAGTATAATACATATCATACAATGAAGAATATTCGATTTATACTGGCAAATGGCCGTACCTATGATACTTCAAATAAAGATGATTATAGCCGTTTTATTGATGATGAAATAAAACTTTCTAAAGGAATTATAGAATGCAAAAAAGAGATTGAAAGCAACAATGGTATAGTAAATAAAATCAAAAGTAAATATCTGATAAAAAACACCTTAGGATATTCACTTAATGCTTTAATTGAATATGATCATCCTCTCGATATTTTTGCTCATTTAATTATTGGATCAGAAGGCACGTTAGCATTTGTATCGAACATTGAACTTAATACTATAGATGATCCTCCTGCTAAATCAACCGGTTTAGTTATTTTTGATAATATCGAGTTAGCTACATCTGCTCTCAAGATTCTTATTGAAGAAGGTGCGGACGCCATTGAATTAATGGATGATGCTTCATTAAGAACCGCAAAACATATAGATAATGCACCGTATGATTCAGAAAAAATCATTGATCAATCAGCGGGACTTTTATTTGAATTTCAGAGAAAGAATCAAAGTGACATAGATAAGATAAAAAAGTCATTGATTGATAATCTCATAGCAGCAAATGGAGCATTGCCTTTAGGAATGACTGAAGATTTATCTAATCGCACATCTTTATGGAATATTCGTAAAGGATTATATCCTACTGTAGGTGCTTTGAGAAAAAAAGGAACAAGCGTCCTTAACGAAGATCTTTGTTATGATTATCAAGATTTACCTAAAGTCGTAAAAGAACTTAAATCTATATGTAAACACTGGGATTATAATGATGCTGTACTCTTTGGTCATGCTAAAGATGGGAATATTCATTTTGCTGCATCAATGGATCTAAATTCAAATGAAGGTAAAAAAAGATTTGAAGGGCTAATGCGGGATATGGTTGATATGACTGTTGGTAAGTTTAATGGCTCATTAAAAGCAGAACATGGCACTGGACGAAACATGGCTCCTTTCGTAGAATATGAATGGGGTGGTGATTTATATCAAATAATGTGGAAGATAAAAACCCTTTCTGATCCAAAAAATATTCTAAACCCAGATGTACTTCTAACAAAAAACAAGAAACTCCATATCGAAAATATCAAAACCATGCCTATTGTATCAGATGAAATTGATCTATGCGTTGAGTGTGGTTTTTGCGAACCTGTATGTCCATCTAGAGAAATTACAATGACTCCTCGACAAAGGATTGCTATTCAAAGGGAATTAAGTTTAGGTAATACCGATCCATCTGTTTTAAAAGATTATAATTATGAAGCTATTGAAACTTGCGCAACTGATGGTCTGTGTGAATTAGCATGTCCAGTAAATATTAATACTGGTAGTTATATGAAATCATTAAGACAGCAGGATTTATCAAATATTCAAAAATCTATAAGTAAATGGGCAGCCAATAATTTTGCATTTATTCAAGCTTTTGCACGTACAGGACTTCGTTTAGGAAAAACTGTACAATCAATTTTTGGAAAAAGAATAGTAGTTTTATTAAGTAAAACTTTGAATCTATTGTTTGGTACTCCTATTTGGAATAGCATCATACCATCAGTGGCACCATCTATCAGTTTTTCAGAGAATAATAAGGTGGATAAATGGGTATATTTTCCATCATGTGTCAATCGAACTATAAGTAGCGATAATGAAAAATCATCTTTAGTTACTATTTTAAATGAAATTTCTTCTAAATCTGATGAATCTTTCAGAATTCCTAAAAATATAAATTCTATTTGTTGTGGCCAGCCTTTTTCTTCAAAAGGATATAAGGATGCTTCTATATTAATTCAGGAAAGAACAATTGATGTTATTTGGGAGTGTTCAAACCAAGGTGAATTACCAGTCATAATGGATACATCTCCATGCACATATCAGCTAATCAATCCTACTCCTGAATTAAGCGAAAGTGTAAAGGAAAAATTAGAAAATATTAAAATTGTAGATTTGATTCACTATTTGAAACATTGTATTAAAGATGTGAATATTCCAAAATTGAAATATGACATCACTATACATCCAACATGCTCGACCGACAAGATGGGTCACACAGATGACTTAAGATCTTTAGCGGAAATTTGTACAGAACAAGTCAATATTCCCAATCATTGGGGTTGCTGTGGTTTTGCTGGAGATAAAGGTCTTAACTATCCAGAATTAAATAAATCTGCAACAAATTATATTTCAAATGAATTAAAAGATATTAAATACGGTTTTTCAACGAGTAGGACGTGTGAAATTGGAATGATGACAAATTCAAAAATTGATTATAAATCAATTGCTTATCTAGTGCGAGATTTTCTATATCAGCCTGTGAAGTAACTCACTTGAGTAGAATATTTTCTATATTAAATTCAGTCCATTATTAACATCTTTTTATATATTAATAGAAGCAATCATTCAATAATGAAAAAATATATATTTATAATTACAATTTTAATCACTTCGTTTCTCAGCGCCCAATCCATTGGACGCGTAATGAAATCCAATGGGACTGTTTTGATTAAACCTATGGGGGCTGGTACTTATTCTGTTGATGTAAAACCGGGACAAGCTATTTCAAATGGTGATGCAATTCGTGTCGGGGATGCGAGTTTTGCTGTTGTTATTTTCATTGATGATAAATCTGTAGTCAAAATTCGTGAGAATACGGATTTTCAATTTGTTGAAACAACAAATACTAGAAGTTTAATTATTGATCAAGGTACTACCCTGCATAATGTTAATAAAGAGGGCAGAACAAAAGCATATCGTGTTGAAACTCCCGTATCTGTAGCATCAGTTAAAGGCACAGAGTTTTCTGCTTTTCATGATGCCGTTGCAGGAGTAGATAAATTTGTAGGAAAATCAGGAAATTTTGATGTCTTTAATACGATTAGTGGGCAGACAGTCAATGTTGGGCCGGGTCAAAAAGCTGTTTCAAATACTTTAGGACAATTGATTCCTGCTCCAGCTCAACCTGGAGATTATCCAGAAGATCCTGAAGGTGAATCTCCAGATCAGCAAGAAGATCAAGAACAGCAGGAAGATAGACCAGAACAGCAACAGAATAATCAGCAACCTGATGTTCAAAAACAGCAAGAACAAGAACCGCAAAAGATTCAAGTTCAAGAAAATAGGGTAGATGCACAAGAACCATCTGATCCAAGCGCAACTCAACAAAGCGCACAACAGCCGCCATCTTCCTCTGCACCTAAGCCCAAAAAACCTTTTAATCTTGGTCTAGGTGTTGGATCTGCAACAATTGATGGAAATATTTATAATCAAATTGCCTTAAGGCCTGAGTTGTCATTTGGCAAATTAGGTGTTGGTTTAGACCTAGTAGTATATATCGATAATCAAGGTAATGTAAGAGAAGACGAATGGGATGAAGCATCCGATTTTATTGATAAGTTACTCTATATTCGCTGGGGAGAAAAATCTGATCCATTTTGGTTAAGATGGGGATCTTTGAATAATGTTACATTAGGTTATGGTGGATTGCTTGGAGGATATTCAAATATGATGGAATTTCCTTCAGTCCGCAAGGTTGGAATTAATACTGGATTTGGTTTTGGAAATTTTGGCACGGAAATATTCTTGTCAAATATGAAAGATTTTTCTCGTGGAGGAACCCTAATGGGACTAAGGGGTACTTATATATTATCTGACGCTATTCCGGTAAAATTTGGATTGAATTTTGTTACAGATATGAACCAATTCTCTGGATTGAAAGATTCTGACAAAGATACATATCCAGATATGTTTGATGATTTTCCAAATGATAAATCATTGTGGAATGATACTGATGGTGATGGAATCGCTGATCTTAATGGAGGAAGTGAAAAGCCAGATAAGGGTTGGGACATCGATGGTGATGGTGACAATATTCTGGATACTGAAGACAGTGATTTAAAGCTAAAACCCACTCCATTTAGTTTGAAAGATAATAAAGCTACTGCTCAAGGTTTTGCATTTGATGTTGGTTATCCAATTTTGAATAGCAAATCTTTTAGCCTTGAGGCTTATATGGAATATAATATGTTGATGTTTCCAAAAGTTGCTGGAGACGATTATTACAGTCGAGAAGAGATGGATGGAACTGGTATTACAATACCTGGAATGAGAGCCAGTTTATTTAGTTTTTTAAATATGAGCTTTGAATACAGGATAAAACAAGGATTCTATGTTCCTCAATTCTTTGATGGAAGCTATGATCTATCACGTGTTGTAGCTGAATTTGGAGAATCTGGAACGATAATACGGACAAAGGATCAAGTATTATTTGCTGATTCTACAGCAAGTATAAACGCTGCTGGGTTGTATGGTTCAGCATCTGCAAATCTCTTTAATTTAATTAGTTTTAATGCATCTTATGCAAATATGAAAGCAGATACTGTTGAATTCAATAGTTTTAGCGCATTGATTAATGTAAATGCTGAAAATATTCCTAAACTCAGCGTAGCTCAAGCTTATTACCAACGAAACAATGATAAGAATCCGTTTGATTTTGGAAATCCCTCAATTAGTACAGTTTTCGGGTATAAAGTAGGATACGAAGTCAGTCAAGGAGTTAGCTTGATTTGGGACTTTCGTCAGTTTTATAGAGATACTGGTACTGGCTTAGAGCCTGTTAAACAAACTACGATTGAAACCGCTTTTGATTTTTAATGAATAGTGACTCAAAAACCATTTTTCGTTATGATTCGGGAGCTTATGGATTTCGCAAGGCAGCTTTTTTTCTAATTAGCTTAGCTTTTATATTAGCAGTCTTTGGTGTTTACTGGATTATATCTTGGTAAAAAGGAGAAAAAATGAATATTTCGATTGAATATTGTAATAAATGAAATTACTTACCTAGGGCGGCCAGTATGGCAACCGAACTGCTTGAAAAATATGGCAATTCTATATCAGGGTTGGAATTGATTCCATCTGGTGGGGGAGTTTATGAAGTTATGAAGGATGGAAAACTCATTTTTTCTAAAAAAAAGGAAGAACGTTTTCCCGAACTCAATGAAATCACAAATTTACTGGAAACATCTAAATAAATTTTTATTCTTCGTGCTCTTAAGTGCAATTCTCATTGCACAAGAAGGTGAAGTAATAGAAATATCCAAAGATATCGGCTATACGTTAGATGCTGAAGAAAATCTCCACTATGAAGTGTTTAAAGATATTCCAAATTTTGAAAGCGCACAGTTTTTTGAAGTTTCAAGAAACAGAGTAGTCGCTCGAATTTCATTTATAGATTATACGCTTCTCAAAGTAAGTAAGCGAGCATTTGATTTAAAAGAATTTAATGATCTTCAACTGCGGTTAAGGCAGACACCAAAAATAACAGATGAGATAAGAAAATCATTTCGAAAGAACTTGACATACCTTAGAACAAAATCAGTACTTGAAAATATACCCACCGGACAATATTTGGAGGTAAAGAACCGAAATGGACAATGGGTGAGAGGTACATTGTTGAGTTTTAGCAAGAATAGATTGCTCATACAAACACCAATATCTATCAAACAGGTGCCAATGAATAAAATGAGACTAATTAAATATCGTGAACAAATTATTCGTAAGCCCGAATGGAAATTGAACATATATGGATTAGCTTCTTTCTTAGGGGTAGGATTGATGGAAACATGGAATAGGCAAGCTTCTCCAGATTGGGGATATAAATGGCATAATCGATTTATTGGAGCTACTTTAGGCCTTGTTGCTGGGGCGGAAGTATATGATATATCAATGATATTGTTAACTAAGAAAACACAGTTTGGACTTACACCTGAAGAATTAGATAAATTGAACCGTTAGATTATTGGAGGAATTTTGTCAGAAGAACCTAGAAAAGAATTCACGCAAGAATACTTGGAAGAGAAATTACAAGCTATAGGTGATAAACTTGGTGATGCTTATGGAGAGCCATTTCTAAGGGAATTAATTACACGTATGGAACGAACTGTTGCTCATTTTAATGAAGAAGTTGATGTAATGGTAGAAACGGTAAAAAATCGTTCTAAGAATCGCCGAAAATTTCTTGTTACATCAAGAGGCGATGAATTTGATGAGTCTACAGACCAGGAAGCCTTATTTAGTACTAGTGGCGATGTATCTAGCTCAACCAATGATGAGAACAAAAAATCAAATAAA
>CAYRYZ010000037.1:0-14170 GCA_964428745.1 uncultured bacterium
CCGATAACAATAATAATTTAATAACTAATTTCTTTTTCATAGTATTCATTTAAGTGGTTTGCTATAAACAGTTTCCCAACTCTCAACTGAACCTGAAGTTTCTACAATAGATATTTTATCAATAACAAAAGCTTTTTTCATATCTAATTTAGTGAGCATTGACTTTCTTTTCGTTTCATCTAATTTCTTATAAATTAAACTAATATGGGGATCAAATTGATATATCTGAGGGAACACCTGGTTGAATAAGGAATTTATTTTCTTTAAAGTTGAGTTATTAACTAATTTTAAAAAAACTGTTTTCCAAATATCATCTGATTCATCTATATTTTTAACATTAACTTGAAATTCTTTTTGATCAAGTTGATCTATAATAATCTGGGCTTTATTTAAATTCGTAATTGGACTAATAATTGTACAGTGCGGCTTAAAAATAGGTGCCAAGTACTTTTTGCTTAACGATTGAATTGATTTGCCAATACTATCACCATCAATATCAGATGGAATAAGCCAAATAGAAAATTTTTCCTTAGTCATAATTGATAATATTATAATTAATCGATTCTAGAGAAAAATCTATAAAGAAAAAAGCTTTGTAAATTTTAGAGATATCATACCATTGTCTTTTTCCTCACCTTCGAGATCAGAAATATTGGAGTAGACTATAAATAGATCGCTAAGTGGTGCATGAATAAAATTCATTCTAAAATTAGTAACTAACTTTTGATCCGCATCATTATACTGAAAATAAAGTGTATTTAAAAACTTCACTGAATGATTATATTTAATTTTTAAAGTGTATACATCAGCATTTACTTCAGCGTCAGGAAATTTGACATAGTTTTTATTCATACCCATATCAACTATTAATCGATAGCCTCCTTTAATTGATGTGGATAAGCCAATTGAATTACGTGTGCCATGAAAATATTCCCCAAGACTTGCATTGCCATTAAGGGTAATAAATTTTGTTCTATCACCTCGATAATACAAACTTAAATTATTGAATTTATATCTTCCTTCAGGTACTTTAGCCCCGTATAGTTCAAAAGAAGATTTGATTATTTCTTCAGTTTGTGTGATACCTGAGAATAGCATCGAACCATTCATAAACTGAGCATCAAAGCCCACTTTTAATGCTCTGGACTCCATATACCCATCTAGATTGTCATACTGATCGATAAAAGCATAGGGATTAATACTTAAGAATGGACCAGATGAAAATCGTTTATGATAGCCTGCCGTTAGAAATGTTTCTACAACATTATTTCGCTGCATAAACCCTACCCTTGGCACGAAGGATTTACCCACTTTCTTATAATAAGCAGATAAATCCCATTGATTATTTCGGTATGCAACAACCATACGACCCGCAGTATTATCTCCTTCTATATCAGGGTTATCAGTTTGGGCCAGATAGGAATAAATTAAAAGTTTATTAATATTCAAATTCAAATCAATCCCCATTGATCTATGATCATTCTCATCTCCATTAGAATTTCGATCTATAACGATTGCCCCAAAATTTGATTTCTGTAATATATTTCCTTTTATTCGTGCAACATTGAATTGTGTTTCAGGAATATCATCTATTTTTTCAGCCAACATATTTAAATATCCTACATCAAAATTGCCGACTTTCCCACTTAATCTGCCACCACCAGTAATGGGAACCTGCCGACCAGATTCTAAACCAATACGCCTACTGTGAAACATTGTAAATGATCTGCTATATCGATTGGGCCCCATACGATAGAGATAGTTAGAAATATCCCCAAATTCAAATATTCCAGCATTTTCAAGAAAAAAATCGCGTTTTTCTGGAAAAAATAATGGGAAACGAGTCAAGTTTACTCTCTCTTCATCTGCCTCAACTTGAGAAAAATCTGTATTGTAAGTTGCATCAAGAGTTAAACTAGGCGTCATACTATATTTTATATCGAAACCACCTGCAGATTTTGTAGTTTTTTCTTCTTCGGAAATTTCATTGCCTAGAATAAAAGGCTTTAATTGGAGATTGCGGCCTGGTTTGATCCCCTTGATACCTTTTAATGTACCCCCTTTAGACACTGTAACTAATTTTTGAAAAGGTTCTATCGGACTCCAATAGAGGTCTTCACGTTTTCTACGAATTCTCCGTAAAAAGTTTATTCCCCAATCTTGATAACCATCATTAGGATTAAATCGTAAACTTGTCAAAGGAAAAGCCAATTCTATCTGCCATCCATTATCATTAATTGAAGTTTTTGGATGAACTATACCTTCCCATGCTCGATTCATTGTAGTACCATCGTTATCAATATACATGTCTTTTATTGCCCCCGCAGGATTAAAAAGAAACACATAGCCGCTCTTATCATCATTAAATGTATCCAACATAATGGCAAAAGCATCGGAGCTCTGTGAATCAAAGTCCTGCTCTAGACTTTCAATAATAATCTTATCTGGCTCTGAATCGTAGAGAATTGCTGAAACATATAAAAAATCTTTATCATAAAGAATTCTAACCACCGTTTTTTCAGTAGGTAGGTATCCAGGGTTTGGCTGAGACTGATAAAAATCTGAAATGGAATCTGCTTTCATCCATGCTTCTTCATCTATAATACCATCAATGATTATCTTACCATCCGTAAAAGCCGTGTACATTGTTGGCCTGGGAAAAGATTTTAAATCAATAGCTTTATCATCTGCTATCAAAATAGAGAAAAAAGTAATAATTAAAAGGCCGAATTTTTTTCGGCATGTGTATTTCCGCATCAATTTTTCTATTTTTTGATATTGGGATCAAAAAACATTTACAAATGTTATTTGATCCCAATAAATTTATTTTTTGGGGAATTTAATGCTACAGCCTCTTGCTTTTGTTTCAGCTATATTAATTGATTTACTCGAACCAAGCGCATTTATTGCATCTAGAAGATAGGTCTTCTTTACTTTTTTTGGTTTATAGGCATTATCATCAATAGCCCCACGATATACTAAAGTACCATTTGAATCAAAAAGATAAATGTGGGGTGTTTGAGTTGCTCCAAATGCAGTTGCTAACTTAGACCCTTCATCTACAGTATAAAGAAAATCATGATCATATTTATTAGAGAATTTTTGCATATCTTTTAAACCTTCTCCAATTTTTTCACGATTTCTAGAATTAGGATTAATAGTAATAAAACCAATATTATTTTCTGCGCTAGCCTTAGCCAATCCGTTATATCTATCTTGCCATGCATGCACCCACGGGCAGGTGTTACATGAAAAATTCACAAGTAGTCCATTTTTCATCTTCACATCATTAAGGCTAACTTTTTTGCCACTTATATCTATCATTTTTGCATCTGGCAATGGAATGCTAGATCCCAACGCAAGGTCTTCAGCAAAAATAAAAGAAAGCAATGATGAAAGAATTACAATACTTTTTATTAAACGTATCATGATATTACTCCTAACAAATATTAATATAATATTACATAGAATTCAGTTAGTTCCCAAATAAATGAGAATTAGTTATAAATGGCTTAATACTGCTTTAGCGATTTGTATATCTTGAACTGCAACACCAGTTAAATCAGCAACTGTAATTTGTTTATCAGATGTTCGACCATTTATTTTATTAGAAATCACCTCACCTAACTCTACAACTGAATTCATACCTAAACCATCTTTCAAGGCATGATGAATCTCACCCCTATCAATACTTTGTGATCGACTATCTGATATAACCAGATCTGCTTTTAATAATATATTAGAATCTAATTCTTGTTTCTGAACCGTATCAGAGCCCATTGCAGTAATATGCGTGCCTTCATTTACTGAATTTATTAATGGCATTTCGCTTGGAGTGCACGTCACTATCAATTGGCAATCATTAATAACTTCATCAAGATTGATAGTTGTTGAAATAGCAAATTCACTACTCTCCATATCCTTTTCATATATATCTAAAGAATCTGAATTTCTACCCCAAACCAGCGCATCATTGCAATCAACAACTCCTTTTAAATATCGCAATTGCATTCTTGCTTGAACTCCAGTACCGATAATACCGATCCTATTAATATTCTTAGGAGCAAAATATTTTGCACATATTGCTCCTGCTATAGCTGTACGTACATCAGTTAGATAACATTCATCATTTAGAACAGCAATAGGTTGTCCATTCTTTTGATCAAAAACCATTATCATCCCATTACCTGTAGGAAGATCAAAATCTGAATTCTTATAGAATCCTGAAGCAATTTTAATCACATAAATATTGTCATTTTTTATATAACCATATTTAATGTGAACATCACCAGGCGGAGAGTCAAAACTAAGTTCTCCAACAGGAGGAACTACTACCTCACCATTAGAGTATGCCACGAAACCTTTTTCAATTTCATTAATTAAATCAACTTTTGGAAGAATAGATTTAATTTTGGATAGGTCAACAATTTTTATCATAAAATTGTTTTTAATACTTCAGAACTAATATTTCCACCACACATCACAATAACAACAATCTTACCAATTAAATTTGATTTATACTTTAAAAACCCAGCAATAGCTGTACCTGCTGCCCCTTCAATTAATTGATGATGTTTTTCAACTCCAATACGAATTCCATCTATTATTTCATCTTCTGAAACTACCGCAAACTCATCAATAACATCTTTACATAATTGAAAAGTGATTGAACCAAATTCTACGCCGCCAGCAGTCCCATCCGATAACGTTGGTTTTGATGGTAGGTCTAATTGCTCACCCACTTTTAATGATTTATACATTACACATGAATTTTCTGGCGAGACTCCATACATCTTTGTTCGTTTATTAACCGATTTAAGATAGCCCCCTACGCCACCAATTAACCCGCCACCACCAACAGAAATAAAGGTTGAATCAACATCTTGCAAGTCTTGATTTATTTCTAACCCCAGTGTCCCTTGCCCACAGACAATTGCTTCATCATTGTAAGGAGAAATATAAGTTGCTCCAGTAGTTTTAGATATTTCTTGGGCTCTTTCTTCTGCGTGAATACAATCAGTACCATAGTATTCAACTTCTCCTCCAAGATTAAGTATATTTTCAACTTTATTCTTATGAACGTTTTTTGGAACAACTATTTTACCATTTATTCCAAGTAAAGACATTGCTAATGAACATGCTGCGCCATGATTCCCAGTTGAAGCAGTAACCACTCCGTTTAACTTTTCTTTTTCTGATAATGAAGTCATCTTACTGATCGCGCCGCGGAATTTAAATGACCCCGTTTTTTGAATATTATCTAACTTTAGGTAGACTTCTCCATCAATTAGATTACTTAGATAAGGGGAATGTTCTAGAGGAGTTTTTCTTATATAAGGTTTAGATCTTTTATATGATTCTTCAACGTGATTAGGAAAATCAATCATAAGGACTTTAGTACTGGTGAAATTCTATTAAGGGCCTCTTTAAGATCAGAAGATTTAGCTCCGTAGCCAAATCTTAAATAATGATCCATCCCATACCAATCGCCGGCAACAAGCATTACACTAGTCTCATCACGTAGTTTCTCAATAAGCGCAGAAGAATTAATCGACCAATCATATCCAACAAAAGCCATTGCACCTGCTTGTGGAGGGACAAAACGAAAATGATCACCAAATCCATTAAGCCAAATTTGAAAAAGATCTAAATTCTTTATTAAAGATTCTCTAATCTGACTAAGTGTATTTAAACGATTATCTGGGTGCAATACATAAGATCCAATTAGATCACTTAATCGTCCAATAGATATACTAGTATAATCATGATTTGCCCAACATTTTTTAATATAATCTGGATTAGAGATAGACCATCCTAAACGCAAACCTGGTAATCCATATGCTTTTGACAGCCCACAATTCACAATAGTTTTTTCATAAGCAATTTCCCAGAATGAATTACATTCATTCCCATCAAGTTCTGCTCCCCGATAAACTTCATCTGATAAGATCCAAGCATCAAACTTTTGGGCTATCTCTCCTATTTTATGTACCATGTCCTTAGTAAGAACTGAACCCGTTGGATTATTAGGATTGCAAATGCATATCAACTTTGTTTTTTCAGATACAATGGAAGTTAGTTCTTCCAAATCGGGTTTCCAGCCTAATGATTCTTTCAGATGAAAAGTCTTAACATCTGCTCCTAATCCTCTTGAAAAACCATATATTTGGAGATAATTGGGCATCATATAAACAATCTCATCACCGGGCTCAATTAACGTCATTATCGCTACCATATTTGCTTCAGCAGAACCATTAAATGCTTGGATATTTTCTATCTTTGCGCTCGGATAAATTGATGCTATAGATTCTCTTAATGCAGGAGAACCTTCAGTAAAACCATACGTTATTTCAGTATTTTCTATTTTTTGGATGAAATCTGAATTAAAAAGTGATTTTAGTGTTCCAGGATGAGCACCGCTCTCAGTCAGATTATAATCTACTTTATTTTCCCAAGTAGATTGATTCCGTTCTAATTGAAATTCTTCAAATTTCATGATTCAAGAGACCTTTTTATTGCTGATTCAAAAAAATCCTTATTTTTTTTATTTTGCCAATAATCTATAAGGTTTCCCTTTTTGTCAAAAACTAGAGTGAATGGCAAAGCTCCAGACCAATCTTCATGAATGTTATTGATAAATTCATTATCATCTAATTCATCTGTTAAAAATGAAATACCTTTTACGCCAATATTTACTAGGAATTCAATTACAGCACCTTTTCGATCTAACCAATCATTACTAACAAAATAAACTTTTAAACCTCTATCTTTGTATTTTTCCTCAAGTTCAAGAATATATGGGAATTCTTCTATACATGGACTGCAGTGAGTAGCCCAAAAATTTACTAATACTGATTCTTGCCCCTTATGTGTTTGAACCTGTTCAAAAATATCTGCTGCATCAACAATTCTTAGATCAACATCAGATTTGGCACAACCAAAAATATAAAATAACAAGAGAAGTGATATTTTTTTCATTATTTAATTGCCAACAATGAAGACTGCATTCCCAAATAAAAGTTTTCCATTATACCAAAATGCACGAAACAGAGGGTTGTCAGCTAAGTAAATAACATGCCCTCTACCCATATTTTCAACTCCAAAAACCATTGATTCTCTAAGGTTTTCTTTCGCTTTATATCCAACAAATCCACTTACTACTGATGTAGAATCCTGAGTGATTCCAACATTCCATCCTCTAAGTAAAAAAGCATATCTTCGATTACGTAGTTTCAATGAAAAATAATCATTATTATACCCAAAAGCTAAGGGGTGAGTATTATCTAAATTTATTTTAAGGATCGCACCATATGCATTATAGCTCAGATTGTTTCTTTGTCGATCCTTATAAGGGTTTAGCCTTTCTGATAATTCTCTTTTTTTCTGTTTTTTCTCGTATTTCTTTTTTTCATCTTCATTTGAAAATTGTTTAAGACCATACCCTTTTTGGTCTACAAATCTATCCATTGCCGAATCCATAACTATTAAACGACCTCCGGCGCGAACCCAATATCGCAATTCATTCCTCGTTTCATTATCTAAATAAGAATGATTACCTGCAGGAAGAATAAAGACATCATAATCGTGTTTAGGTATAGAACTAAAATTATTTCCATCTATTACTGTAATAGGGAATTCGATTTGTCTTTCAAAAAAATGCCAAACCTCACCAAAAGAATAACTTCTAACAGCATTGCCAGATAGTAATCCAACCTTTGGTCGCTTAATTACTTTCATGGAAGAAGAACCAAAATCTTTTCCTTTAGAAACAAACCCACTTGAAGTAGATCTTATTGGGCGATTAAAGGTTTTAACTCCCATCTGAATTACATCATCAAATTTTGCACCCTGTTTTTCATTCCCTTTTCGAGTTATAACTAAGGTCCCTGGGGCAAAAGATTCTCCATCTATTGAAAAGGATTCCATTGAAACGCGAGCTACTATGTTGTTTTTAAATAAATAAGCTAAAAACTTAAGGTCTTTAATCCCCTTCCAAGGCAATATATAAGCATATGGCTTATCTATATTAGGCATCATCGTTTTTTGCTGATTGGTTTTGGGATTAAGTTTTGCTTTCACGTCACCTTTAATCGCATAAGCTTCAACTCCATATACGTAAGGAAGAGCCCATGCAGTTAAATCATAAGTCAATGTGTCCTTAAGTAAAGTTTTAGGTTCAAACAAAACTTGAACTAAAACCGATTTAGGTTGATATGCTGAAATAACTAAATCACCCTTTAAAACTTTTGCCTGCTCAGATTTTCCAGTATGATAATTCAATCCTCGATAAGTCTTAGTAATGCTAGCTGTGCCATGTTTGATCCCATTACTATCTAACCATGATTTTAAATCCTCTAATTTATCTATTGAGTTAGATTTAGAAATCACATATGATTTATAAGAACCTTTGGGGCTATTTTTACTTTCTGAGAAGAACTCTTTGAATTCATCAACCATTTTTTCAACATTATTTGAAGCAACCTCTATTGTTGATAGTCCTGTTATATGATGGTGTGTTAATCGATCTTTTAAGGTTAGTGTATCTCCATCATCTGTTTCAACCGCTAATCCTCCTCTACTATGTCCAGCCTGTTCATAAGTCATCCCAATAGCTCCACTGTAAGTAGGATAAGTATCACCATAACTTGGATAGAGAAGATCAAAGACTTCTTTTGTAAAGTATAGCCAATTGTTCTTATCAAAATATTTGGCATGGTTTTTACCAATCATGGTTTGGAATTCACGTTGCCAATCCGTGATATATTCATGGAAAGGCTCTGCCGCCGGAGCAAAATAATATTCTGCATTTATACCTTGCTCATGAAAATCAACATGGACATGTGGAAGCCATTGGTTATATAGTTTTATCCGCGCAACAGATTCTATTTGAGTTTGCCATGCCCAATCTCGATTTAAATCAAAATAATAATGATTTGTCCTCCCGCCAGGCCAAGGTTCCATATGGTCTCTTGAATTAGGATCAGCATCAGGCCATCGATTTCCAATCATTCTAAACCAATTTGCGTATCGGTCACGACCATCAGGGTTAATACATGGATCTAATATGACAATAGTATTTTCTAACCATTGTTGAGTAGTTTTGTTATTCTTGTTGGCTAAAGCATAAAGTGTTTTCATTGCCGCTTCAGTTGAATTGGCTTCATTTCCATGGACGTTATAACTTAGCCAAACTATTCCAACTTCTTTGTTCTTCGGCTTGCCGTTGAGCATTCCACTTCGCTTAAGATTATCAATCCGCAACTCTTCAAGCATACTCATATTTAGATCGCTAGAAATGACCGCAGTCATTAAAGGTCTTCTCTCATATGTTTCACCATAAAAAATAGTTTTTACATTTGAATTTTCTTTAGCGACATGTTCATAATAAGCCACAACTTGATGATGAGCTGTAAAATAGTCTCCAAGCTCATAACCTAAAAATTCAGCCGGTGATTTTAGTTCTCCAGAAATTAAAATTTTATTTATTGCAATTATTAATATCAGCGCCTTACGCATGGTCACTCCTTAAGTGAATTGATGCAGAACTTAGTAAAATATCATTAGCGAATTTAATCTCCCAATTGAGAGAAATGGAACCTTTCCAAATGTGACTTTGTATGAGAATCCGCCATGAAATTCTGAATCTTTATAATAATTTCAGGATGAGCACTGGCAATATCATTCTGTTCTCTATAATCGGATTCAAGATCATATAGTTCTATTTCCATATTCCCATCAAATATATTTCGCCTTATTGCTTTCCATTTCCCCATTCTAACAGCTTGCTGACCTTTATAGGCTGGAAATTCCCAGTAAAGGTATTCATGGGTATTGGATTGATTTTTACCAAAAAGTGTAGGCTTCAAACTTATGCCATCAGTATTATTAGGAATAGGAACACCAATTATATCACAGAATGTTGGCATCATATCTTGAAAAGCTGAGATATGATTCGAACGACTTCCCTTTTTTATTCGCCTTGGCCAACTGGCAATCATTGGAACTCGGATACCGCCTTCATGAACAAAGCCTTTTGCCCAACCATATTCTGTCTTAAAAGGTCTTGCACTATCAAAGAATGGAGTGTCAGCGCCCCCAGTATAAGTGGGACCGTTATCACTAGTAAAAATGATCAAAGTATTTTCATACTGTCCCATATCTTTCAATTTCTTAATTAAATCCCCAACTTGTTCATCAAGATAGGAAATCATGGCTGCATACGTTGCTCGTGGTGTCAAATTGGGAAAATAAGATTTTCCAGTATAAGGTTCTTCATCTCCAATTTTTGATCTATAATAATCCACCCAACGTTTTGGTGCTTGCAGCGGCAAATGAGGAAGGGGGGATGCATAATAAAGGAAAAAAGGTCCATTTTGATTTTTTTCTATAAACTTTAAAGCCTCATTATGCATTAACTCTGGTGCATAATCTATTAATTCGAAATCTGCATAGCTAAGCGGATCATTTCTATCTGCATCATCTTCAAGATTAGCATGGGGAGGTACATTTTTATTTTTTAGGATATGACGTTCATCATTTCGCCAAAGATGCATCGGATAAAGTGTATGTGCTTGCCTTTGGCAGTTATATCCATAAAAAAAATCAAAGCCTTGTTTATTAGGAAGACCTTCAGTTGTTGGTGCCCCTAAGCCCCATTTCCCAACCATTCCTGTAGAATAACCAGCAGATTTCAATACCTCTGCTATGGTAATTGTACTATCAGGAATTGGTCTTTGACCTTCAAGAAAAGGATCATCAAACATTGCCTGGTAATTCCATGTATCACCCCGCTCTTTCCATTCATCATTTCCTCGTATTGGTGTATGACCTGTATGTTGACCAGTCATAAATACTGATCTTGATGGTGCGCAAACAGGAGAACCCGAGTAATGATCCGTAAAAAGCATACCATCATTTGCAAGAGCATCGATGTGGGGTGTCTCAATGATTTCTTGCCCATAGACACTCAATTCTCCATATCCTAGATCATCAGCTAAGATATAAATAATATTGGGCTTATTTTTATATGATTGCTGATTGCAACCGATGAAAACGAGTAATAATAATAAAAAATGCTTCATCTAATTCTTATATTTATCAAAAGTATCCATAGCTCGCTTACTATTTTGTCTTTTAGTCATCCAAAGAGCTCGCTTTAACGTGATTTCCCAAGCAAATAATTTTTTATATAAAGCTTCTACTTTCTTGGGATATCTTTTTGCAAGATCTTTTTCTTCGGTCTCATCTTTAGCCAAATTATATAGCAAAGCAGGACGATCTGGTAAACGAATCAATTTCCAGTCTCCATCTCTAATAGCAGCACGGGTTTCTTTTTTCCAATATAATGTTTGATGAGGCCTTCCTTTCTTTCCTTCTAAATAAGGTATTAATGATTTTCCATCAATATCATTTAGACTTTTAACATCACCACCTGCAATATCTATAAAAGTTGGAAGTAAATCTAATGTGCTAATTGGATAATTATAATTATTTCCTTCCCCAAATCTATCTCCTAAAGATAATAAAAATGGAACTCTAATCCCTCCTTCTAAATGTGTTCCTTTCACGCCACTTAGAGATCCATTTGATGAATAATTTATCCAAGCACCACCATTGTCATTGGTAAATATGACAAGTGTATTATCAGAAAGCCCTAAGCCTTTTAATTTATCTAATATGCGACCGCATGCACGATCCATAGATTTGGTCATTGCATACAATTGTCTCCTATTTTCATTTTGAATTTTATTTTTTGGAGGTAAATCTTCTTCTAAATAATGCATCGGAGTATGAACTGCATTAAACGATACAAACATAAAAAACGGGTCGTTTTTATTTCGTTCCATAGTCGCTATAGCTTCATCAGCTAAAACTGTTGTCAAGTAACCTTCATGCTCTTCAAAATTCTTATAATTTCTCTCTAACTTTCTTAATGGATCTTTAGGAGGATTATCATAGGGCCAATAGCTTCTTGCTCCCCCACGAAATCCATAAAATTCATCAAATCCACGCTTAAGAGGGTGATAACGATCGGCTCCACCTAAATGCCATTTTCCTAAATAAATATTATTATATCCAACTGATTTCAGATGATCGGCAATGGTTAATTGGTCAAGCGGAAGACCCATATCCTCTCCTGTTAGGCCTGCTGGACTCATATATGAAGGTACATTATTCTCTTCAACACCAAATTTTTGTTGATAACGACCTGTAATCAATCCAGCTCTTGAAGGACCGCAAACAGCTGCTGATGTATAAGCTTGTTTAAAAATTATACTTTGTTGAGCGAGTTTATCTAAGTTTGGTGTATCGAAATTTTGACTACCTTGAAATCCAAAGTCACCATAACCTGCATCATCAGCAAATAGTAAAATGATATTTGGTGGACGATCCTCACCATTTAATAGGGTGAACGATAAAAGTAAAATCGTATTTACTGATTTAATTAATAATCTTATGATCCACATGCTGAAAAATAAAGGACAACTAACTTATAGATGAAGAACTATATATTATTTTAATGAATAATGCGTGAGAATTCAGGACAAACCTTATAATTGTTATAAAAAACAATCTTTTCATATATACATTTTCTTAATAAATGATAAGCTGTCCATCCGCCGAATGCACCTGCACCTACAACAGCAATATGACCTTTCTTTCTATTCTTACTTTTTGTTGAATTAGTTCTTGTCATAGCATGTATTGGGTTCGTCAATGCAGCCATTATTGATGTTTTTACAAAACGTCGGCGATCCATTTAACCTCCATTTACCATTTATAAATTGATTACTAAACATACTTTATATTTAATTCTAAATAATATTAAAAATAATTAATCGAATTGCAATAAGTGTCAACGCTACTTTAAATAAAATTTTAAATGTTTTTTCAGGAAGTTTTCCTAGCATCATTTTTCCAAATTTTGTTCCAAAATAAACAGCAATAATAAGTGGAATTAAGATTTGCCAATCTGATATATAGTTCACATTAAATAATAAAATAAAGATTGGAATCTTTCCGATATGACCAATCGCCTGACAGGCTGCCTTGGTTGCAATTATAGATTCTTTTTTTAGCCCTTTATTTATGAAATAAGGAGCAATTAATGGACCGGCTGCGCCAATAAAAACTGTCGCCAAACCACTTAATCCTCCCATAGCAATAAATGCGCGATCTGAAACTGGCTTTCCCTTTTTACGAATGTAAAGAAACCATATGATATATATGCCAATTAGTGGTTTTAAAAAGTCGATTTTTATTTGGCTAGCTGATGAAACTTCATAGTATTGCATTAATGCGTATATAATTACTGCTGCTAGAATCATGCCCGGTAGAATACCATTAAAAAACCGTTTTAATATATTCCAAGATATGTGATCTTTAAATACCGTTGTCCGAGTCACATTGCTTACTAATTGAACCATACCATGATATGCTACAACAAGATAGCCTTCGGGTAAAATAACTGCCATAATACCTAATAAAGTTATGCCACCACCCAGACCAATAATGGAAGACAAAAAGGATGTTAAAAAAGCTGCAACAATTAAAGTTATTGATTCTAACATAGAAGGCCGCTCTTGAAATTATAGGCGATACCAATAGACTTATTAAAAGCGTTAAATAAATTATTATTTTTTATGCTTGTGCTCTTGTAAATACCGGTTCAAGCTGAGATGATAAGTTTGAATTATAACTGTATCCATCAAGATTAAATTTTATTATATCATCAGGACTATTGATTTGATTCTTAATAATATAGCGAGCCATCATTCCGCGGGCTTTTTTTGCATAAAATGATATGATTTTTGGTTTACCATTTTTGATATCTTTGAATATTGGAGTAATAACTGAGGCATTAAGCTCTTGATTGTCAATTGATTTAAAATACTCAACTGATGCACAATTTATAATTATTTTTTCTTTGTGATTTTTTAGTTCACTGGAAAGTGAACTAGATAATTTTTTACTCCAAAATTCGTACAAATTTTTACCTAATTTATTTTTTAATTGGGTTCCCATCTCTAGTCTATAAGGCATCATCAAGTCCAATGGTTTCAAAACACCATAAAGTCCTGAAAGTATACGCGTATGATCCTGAGCGAATGAAACCTCTTTATCGTTTAATGTATCCACATTCAATCCTGTATATGTATCTCCTTGGAAA
>CAYRYZ010000038.1:0-13982 GCA_964428745.1 uncultured bacterium
ATTTCAGAAAAAATTGCTAATTCTTTGCGCAAAAGTAAAGAAAAAGTAGTTTATCATGTTGGCCGCCCTGGCCATGAAGGGTATGCTGAACGTGTACTTAAAGCCTGGGGAATTGATGGTCATAATTCTCATACAAATATTTGTTCAGCTGGGGCAAGAACTGGTTATGCATTGTGGCATAAGTATGATCGACCCAGCCCAGACCATACAAATGCTGAGGTTATATTATTAGCATCATCGCATTTAGAAACTGGTCATTATTTTAACCCTCATGCGCAAAGAATAATTGAAGGCATGATGAAGGGTGCTAAACTGATTGTTATGGATCCTCGTTTATCTAATACCGCTTCAATGGCAGACGAATGGATGCCAACTTATCCCGGAAGTGAATCTGCAGTATTTATGGCGATAGCAAAAATAATTATAGATGAAGGTATGTACGATCGTCACTTTATGAAGAACTGGGTTAATTGGGATGATTACTTGAAGAATCTCCATCCTGAAGATCCTATAGAATTTGATCAATTTATTAAACGTTTAAGTCAAGAATGGGAACAGTATACACCAGAATTTGCAGCAGATGAATCACAAATAGATAAAGAACAAATTATTAGAGTTGCTCATTTGATTGGTAAAGCTGGTAAAAAGTTCTCAACGCATGTTTGGAGAGGACCTTCTATAGGAAATCTTGGGGGTTGGCAAGTCTCTCGAACACTTCATTTATTAAATGTGCTAACTGGATCTGTTGGTACAGAAGGTGGAACATCACCAAGCGCATGGAATAAATTTCATCCATCTTTTTTTGACACTCCTCCAGGTCCTGATGCATGGAATGAATTGATCTGGCCCAAAGAATACACACTAGCTCATTATGAAATGAGCCAAATATTACCGCATTTAATCAAGGACGGTCGAGGAACTTTGGATGTCTATTTTACCCGTGTATTTAATCCTGTATGGACCTATCCTGATGGTTTTAGTTGGATTGAAATGCTGACCGATGCTGAAAAGCTAGGTTGCCATATTGCTTTAACACCAACATGGAATGAAACAGCGTTTTTTGCTGATTACGTTCTTCCTATGGGTCATGCATCTGAGCGTCATGATATTAATTCATATGAAACCCAGTCGGGTATATGGATTGCTTTTCGTCAACCGGTGCTTCGTGAAAAGGCACGACGTGAGGGTAAACAAATAGAATTTACCTATGAGGTAAATCCTGGAGAAGTGTGGGAGGAAGATGAATTTTGGATTGAGTTATCATGGCGGATAGATAAAGATGGTGATTTAGGTATTCGTAAACATTTTATGAGCCCTTATCGCAAAGGTAAAAAAATTAATATTGATGAATATTATCAATATATTTTTGAAAATACCCAAGGCCTTAAAGAAGTTGCCGCTAAAGAGAATATGACTCCTTTGGATTATATGAGGAAATATGGGGCTTTTCTTGTTGATGAAAATATTTACCGTAATAATGAAAAAGAATTAAATGATTCAGATCTCTCTATATTATCCAATGGTCAAGTCACTAAAAATGATGAGATTGTAGGAATTCAAGTAGAAGGGAAAAATCTTTCAGGATTTCCAACACCATCTAAGCGACAAGAGATATATTCTCAAACAATGGTTGATTTTGGATACGCTGAGCATGCGACCCCGGGTTATCGTGTAAAAAGCCATGTTCACCCTGATCAATTAGACAGTGAAAAGAACGAATGTATATTGTTACCAAATTTTAGATTACCTACACATATCCATTCCAGATCAGCAAATTCAAAATGGTTAACTGAAATAGCTCATCGTAACCCTATTTGGATTCACACTAAAGATGCTCATAGAATTGGTGTTAAGAATGGTGACCTACTTAAGATCCAAACAGAAATTGGGTGGTTTGTTGATAAAGTTTGGGTGACTGAAGCAATTAAGCCGGGGATAGTTGCTTGCTCACATCATATTGGTAGATGGCGGAGAATGCAAGACGAAGGGAATCGTTTTTTAACGAATACCGTAGATATAAAGAACCTAGGAGATGGTCAATGGAAGATGGAAACAGTTAATGGTGTACAGCCTTGGAAAACAAATGATCCCGATACTAATCGTATATGGTGGAGGGATGGGGGCGTCCATCAAAATATAACTCATGCTACAAATCCTGACCCAATCTCTGGAGCGCACTGCTGGCTTCAAAAAGTCAGTATCTCCAAACCTAAATCAGATGAGAAATATGGAGATATTTTTGTTGATACAAATAAATCATTTGAACATTTTAAAAAATGGAATAATTGGGCAAAAGAGCGGGAAACTCATCCTGATAATTTGAGAAGACCTTTATGGATGAATCGTCCACTTGGACCTCAAAAGAATCAATTTTATTTAGATAAAAAATAATATATTCTACCAGCTTCTCTTAGCCAAATGACCTAATTCCTTAATAATTAGAAATGGTTTGAGGCCGTTACGGTGATATTGGAAACGATATCATTTGCTCCCGATCCCATTATAGATAATGGGTGAATTGGAATGAGAATGAATAATAATTCAAATAATTACGCCCCTCAGGGCTCGGATATTTTGCGTTCGAGTTCCAAAATTCTTGATCATCACGATCGAGAATTCGATTATCTAAGATTAGCTGTTAATGAGAAATGTAACCTTCGCTGTATTTATTGTATGCCTGAAGAAGGGGTAAAGCTACTTAATAAAGATCAATATTTATCCAAATTAGAAATCAAAAGAATCATATCTCTTTTTACGCAAATGGGAATTTCAAAAATCCGTTTTACTGGTGGTGAGCCATTACTTAGAGAAGATATTCCTGAACTCATTAGATATGCAAAAAATGAATGTAAGATTAAACAAGTTCATCTCACTACGAATGGTATATTATTAAACAAATATTTAGATCAACTCTCAAGGGCTGGTCTATCTGGTATAAATATTAGTTTAGATTCACTTAGGCCAGAGCGATTTAAAAAAATTACACGTAGAGATAAACTCCAGCAAGTTTTAGATAATATTATATTAGCACAGGATTCAGTTATTCCATCATTAAAGATCAATGTAGTTTTTATGAGAGGCTTTAATGATGATGAACTATTAGATTTTGTTGAGTTTACAAAAACAAATCACCTTACAGTTCGGTTTATTGAGCTTATGCCCTTTGATGCACATCAAATTTGGAAAACCGGAAAATTTTACAAATCTGAAGATATTTTAAATGATCTAAAGCATAAAGTAAAAGGTCTTCATCCAATAACTGGATCAAATACCGAGCATTATATTTTTCAGGTTGATGGATATTTAGGTAAAATTGCTATTATTCCATCCTATTCAAGAAATCTTTGTATCAATTGTAATCGAATTCGCATTACGGCTGATGGATGTCTTCGAAATTGCTTATATAGTAAAGAAGAAAAAAGTCTTCGAGATTTAATAAGGAAAGGTGCTTTAGATCAGGAGTTAAAGGAAATGGTGCGGGATTCATTTTTTACAAAACATAAAGATGGTTGGGAAGCACAAAGAGTAAAAGGGAATAATAGAGAATCAATGACACAAATAGGTGGATAATATGAATGATTTTTCACATTTAGATAAATCCGGAAATGTTAGAATGGTTGATGTTACAGATAAAATTGACACTTCAAGAATCGCTAGAGCTGAAGGAAAAATTTTTATGAAATCAGAAACAATTTCTGCTATATCCGATAATGCAATTCCGAAAGGAAATGTATTAACAACAGCAAAGATTGCTGGTATTCAAGCAGCTAAAAAAACTTTTGAAATGATTCCAATGTGTCATCAGTTGAATCTGTCATTTGTCGATATTGAATTCACAATTCATTCAGATTGGATTCAAATCAATTCTCTTGCTAAAACAAAAGATGCTACTGGTGTTGAAATGGAGGCATTATCTGCTGTATCTGTTGCTGCGCTTACAATTTATGATATGTGTAAATCTTTGGATAAGACTATGTCTATTGGAGAGGTTAAGCTTATTAAAAAAACTGGTGGTAAATCAGACCATGTTATGGCGTATAAACCCAATGTTGGTATTATTACATTAAGTGATAGTATAGCAAAAGGTGATTCTAAGGATCAATCTGGGACGATATTGTTTGACGGGTTTTTAAATGCAGGGTGTAGCGTTGAACATCAAAAAATACTACCTGATGGATCCAAAGAATTGGTTGAAATAATAGATAGCTGGATCAATGATGGTGTAGAATTGATCATTACTTCTGGAGGAACTGGATTAGGGCCAAGAGATTTAACAATTGAAACATTAGATAAAAAGTTCGACTATAAAATTCCAGGAATTGAACATTCTTTGCATGCTTATGGAAGTAGCAAAATAAAAACAGCAATGTTATCTCGTTTAACAGCTGGTATTATAAAAGGGGCGATTGTTATTTGTTTACCGGGTAGCCCAAGTGCAGCAAAAGATTCACTTAAAGTACTTATCCCAACAGTTTTTCATGCTTTTCACATGATGAAAGGGGAAAAGCATTGATGGAATATTTTCTTCCAATCCTTTTCTTCGTAATTGCATTTATTTATTCTTCAGTAGGATTAGGAGGCGCATCTTCTTATACGGCAATCATGGCAATTATGGGAATAAGTTATCAGATTATTCCAACTACATCTTTGGCATTAAATATTGTAGTTACTTTTTTTGGCACGATCAATTATTGGCGTAATGGTCATGGCCAAATAAAATTGGTTGGACCATTCCTCCTCGCATCTACACCTATGGCATATATGGCAGGATCGCTGGATTTAAATGAGTTTATTTTTCAGACTGTTTTATTAATTACACTAATTTTAGTTGTTATACGAATTTACTTTTTTGACACTTTCACTTTTTCATTTCAATTATCTCAAGCAAAAAAATGGATTTTCATTATTCTATTAGGATCAATACTAGGCTTTATTGCCGGTGCCATAGGAATTGGTGGAGGAATTTATCTTATACCTTTAATTATTATTTTTGGCTTGGGATCAGAAAAAGAGGCTGCTGCTGCTGCTGCTACATTTATTTGCGTGAATTCTTTAGTAGGTTTTATTGCACGATTTAAATCGGGCACTTTTAACCCTGATTTTATTTTACCATTAATTGGTTTTGTGGCTGTTGGAGGGTTTTTAGGTTCATATTATGGATCGAAAAAATATGATGCTAAGAAAATACAAAAAGTAATGGGTGGAATAATAATTGTAGCCATCATTTTATTAACTCGAAAAATGTTATGATATCAGTTAAAGAAGCTAAATCCATAATTCAGGGGAAAATATTCAAATTGGATTCAGAAGTTGTTCCATTAGATAGATCCATGGGTAGAATTATATTTGAAGATGTTGTTGCAACTTTTCCATCACCTCGTTTTAATAATTCAGCTATGGATGGTTTTGCTGTCCGATCATCAGATATAATTGGAGCATCTAAGGGGAATCCAATAACTTTAAAAAATATTGGAATTAGTTCAGCAGGTGTGCCAAGTGATTTAATATTAAATGAAGGCGAATGTATGCAATGTATGACGGGTGCAAAAATACCTACGGGCTCAGATGCAATTGTTATGGTGGAGCATACTACCGGTTTTTCAGATGATCCAAATGTTCAAATTATGATCGAAGTTCAGCCGGAAAGTCATATTCGTAAAAGGGGAGAAGAAATTCAAAAGGGGGATAAATTAATTAGTAAAGGTACACATATCACGCCTAGTGAGATTGGTATTTGTGCTACATTTGGATATGGAGAATTAAATGTGTCAAAAAAACCAAAAATAGCGATTTTTGGCACTGGCAATGAATTAGTAGAACCAGGGGAAAATTTAAAAGAGGGTGAAATATATAATTCAAATCTCTATGTTTTTTCAGATCTAGTTGGAAAGGCTGGCGGAGAAGTTTTGATGCAAGATGTTCTTAAAGATAACAAATCATATCTTGAATCTTTCTTATCTGAAGCTTTGAAATCTTGCGATGTAGTTATCTCTTCAGGGGGAGTTTCCATGGGTCGGTTTGATTATGTGAGAGATGTTTTTATTGATTTGGGTGTAGAGGAGCATTTTTGGAAGGTTGCTCAAAAGCCAGGCAGGCCACTTTTTTTTGGCACTGGAAATAAAACTTTGATTATTGGATTACCGGGTAATCCCGTTTCTTCATATATCGGATTTATGATTTGGGTATGGCCAATAATAAATGAAATGATGGGAACCGATATAGTAAAGTCAATTGAGGCTGAATTGACAGAACCTTTTCCAGTGGAAAATATAAAATATCGTTATTTGTTTGGAAAGGCATGGATAAAGAATGGTAAAGTTCTGTGTAAACCATCAAGAAAGATTGGTTCTCATATGCTTACATCTTCTTTAAATGCAAATTGCATTATAGGAGCAGAGCCTAGTGATATAAAATTGTCACCAGGAGATTCAATTTTGATAAATCTGCTACCATGGAAGACTATAGAATGATCATAACGCCGAAAGAACTTAATCAGCAAAAAAAAGATCTCTTGATTGTAGATATACGACCTTCCAAACAGCGCAATGAAATTCCTTTAAATGGACTTAACTCTATTTCATGTGAAAATGATGAGGTTTCCAATATCCAAGAAAAAAAAGTTTTAGTTTGTCAGTATGGGATTGTAACTGAGGGGTTGATTATAGAAAATGATTTACCAAACACTTTCAGTTTATTGGGAGGAGCTGAGTCTTGGAATGAGTTTAAAAAGGAACAGAAAGATTTAAGTCAGTGGTCAAGACAAACTGTATTACCTGAAATTGGAATTGAAGGTCAAAAAAAAATATTGAATGCTAATATTTCCATTGTTGGAATGGGTGGGCTTGGATGCCCTGCGGCCCAATCATTATTAATTGCAGGAATAGGTTCATTACACTTGATTGATAACGACACAGTTTCACTTTCTAATCTTCATCGGCAACCTTTATTTAATCCCGAAGATATTGATCATAAAAAAGTAATTGTTGCAAAAAAGAAGTTGTCCAGAATGAACCCGAAAGCGAATATTAAAATTACAGATTCTTTATTAGACGAAAAAAATGCCCATACATTGCTATCTGGGTCAGATGTGATTATTGATGCAACTGATAATATTAAATCGCGCCAGCTTATTGATCGAATATCAAAGGAATTAAATACTCCAATGATTTATGGAGGTCTCTATCGTTTTGAAGGACAAGTATCTGTTTTCAATGTAGATGGGAGTCCTGGCTATGCTGAACTTTTCCCTGATTCATCATACGGAGGAGATTCTTGTGCAGATGCAGGAGTTTTAGGTGTGCTTCCTGGCATTATTGGAAATATTCAGGCTTTAGAAACCTTGAAGTTAATTATTGGTATTGAACCCATTTTAATTGGAAAAATTTTAATCTATGATGGAATGGATCATACAACTAAAACAATACATTTATGATTAAAGTAACTATCAAATGTTTCTCTCAAGTAAAATATGCTTTAAATCAAAATGAATTAGTTCTTGAGTTAAAAAACGGATTCAGATCATCTGATCTAGAAAAAACAATTCGCAGTAAAGCGAAGGGTAAGCTTGATAACCTTTCCCTTAGGATTGCGATAAATCAACAGTATGTATCTAAAGATACTGAATTAAAGGATGGCGATGAAGTGGCATTTATTCCACCTGTGCAAGGCGGATAAATGATTAAAGTAGAAATAATCAATAAACCAATAACACCATTTATTTCGGATGATAGTAGAAAACAAGTTGGTGCGGAGTTAGTTTTTAATGGTCGTGTAAGAAATACTGAGCATGGTAAAAAAATAATTGCTTTAGAGTACGAGCAATATGAAGGCATGGCTGAAGTTGAATTAAAAAACATCGCTGTAAAGACTTGTGATAAATTTCCAATCAGGGATCTGCTATGCCGACATAGAATAGGAATTATCAATGTTGGTGAAATAAGTTTGCATGTGCTGATTTGGGCTAAACACCGAAAAGAAGCTTTGGAAGCTATGAATTGGTTTATCTCAGAACTAAAAAAACTTGTGCCTATTTGGAAATGGGCAATTATGACTGATAACACTCGTATCCCTAGTGAATGTGAGCACTGATATATGCTAAATTCTTAAACTTAAATGTCGATATTTTCTAACCAATCCGTAGCAAATTTTCTTTTTTGGGTTTCACGTAAGAAATGGTTGGTTACAGCATTCTTTATAAGCATTAGTTTTTTTTATTTACCAACACCTGAAGGTTTGTCATCAGAGGGGCATCGTACTCTCATCATAGTTTTAACAGCATTGATTCTGATTATTTCAGAATCAATACCATTGCCAGCCGTTGCTATATTGATTTTAATAATGGAAGTAATTCTTGGTGTTGATACACCAGATGGCGTTGCATCTTCATTTATGAGTGATGCAGTATTCTTTATTATGGGTTCGCTTATGCTGGCAGTGTCTATTGTTCATCAAGGTTTAGACAAAAGATTGGCATTAGCAATTATCAATATAACTGGAAATAAAACATGGCGAATATCATTTGGTTTTGTAGCAGTATCGGCTATTATGTCATCATTCGTTGGAGAGCACACAGTTGTCGCTATGATGCTCCCTGTTGCTTTATCTCTTATTCGAAATACAGGATTAGATACAGGGAAGGCAACGCGATTATCTACATTATTACTTTTCTCAATAGCTTATGGATGCGCAATAGGGTCCATCGGTACACCCTCTGGTGGTGGTCGTAATGTTATTATGATTGGATATTTATCTGAATTTGGTCTTGGAAAAATTTCCTATTTACAATGGATGAAATATGCTTATCCCCTTATGCTTATTGAGATACCCATTGCGGTTTCAATTCTATGGTTTACTTTTACACCTAAGCAAAAGATTATGGATTCTGCAATTCGAAAATTAAAATTTAGTGTAGCAAAATCAGGAAAATTGAATACGAACCAAGTGATGGCAATCATTGTTTTTATTCTGGTATTTCTAGGTTGGGTATTTTTGAGCCCAATAATCGGTTTAGGTATTGTTGCATTAACTGGAGTCTTTTTTTACCTCTCATTTCGTTTGATTGAATGGCACGATATAACTCGCAGAACAAATTGGGGTGTAATTATTTTATTTGGAGCTGCTATCTCTTTAGGTATTCAAATGAAAGAAACTGGCGCGGCGTTATGGGTTGCTGATAATGCATTGAATTCATTGCAATTTATTTTTCAGGACGTAGAGACTGTAAGATGGTTCTTCTCAGTAGTATTAAGTGCAATTTTAACCAATCTTTTAAGTAGTGCAGCGACTGTCGCCGTATTAGGCCCCATTGTTTTAGATATGGGAGGAAATCCAATTATACTTGGAATGGCGACCTCTGTTGCATCTGCTTTTTCGTATTTAACAATTGTAGCTTCTCCTACATGTATGATTATACATTCCACTGGGTTAGTAACCTCTAATGATTATTTGAAAGCAGGTTGGAAATTATTTATAGCATCAATTATTTTGCTATTTTTGTTTTCAACATTTTACTGGCCCTTCTTATCATGAAAGTATTAATTGCAGTAAGTAGTAAAGAATTTTCAGCGCCTACATTGAGTGCAGGTTTGAAAATTTCTCAATCATTCAAAGCTACGGCTACAATCGTTGATGTTGGAGATAAGATCAACGATTTTAGTTTGAAAGAAGTAAGTATGGCACAAGAACGAATGGAGTCTTGGGACTTTGATAGACCTGGCGTGGATGTTTTGGAATGGGCATTTGAATATTTAGCTGATAACAAACTGATAAAGACAACATCAATTGATGCAGGGTTTCCAAAAAACATGCTTGTTGAAAAGGGCAGTAGTCGGGCCGAAGTATTTTTGGAGGGATCAGTTTCTGATAATGTGAATTTGATTTTGAGGAACGGTGATATTATTGAAGAATTGAGAGATGAAGTACAATCTGAAGGATATGATGTAACTGTTATTGGAGCTAGTAAAAAACGAGGTATGGCGTACGATTTAATCCAGTATATTGAAAGTTCAATTTTTGTTGCAAACAATTATGATTCAAATCAATCCTATAGGATATTATTAGCAGTTAATGATTCTCCTGCAATGAAAAAAACTGTCAAATATGGAGTTAGAGTTGCTCAGGCCTTTGGCATTGGCGTGGATATTCTTACAATAAGCACGAAAGAAGAATTTGGAGAAGATTATAAAAAAGCAGCTGCTTGGGCAGCAAAGTTATTAAGAAGAAGTGGTATTGAAAATAAGAATAGATTTGAAGTTGGAGATCCATCTGATTTAATTGCTAGTAATGCAGGTGAAGATCACATAGTAGTAATGGGTGCTTCTACTCGAAATCCACTAAAAACTTTTTTTAAAGGTAATAAACCATTAAAAGTTCTAGAAAATTGTAAATGCCCTATTTTAATTGTAAAATGAAAATTTAGAGGATAGAATAATATGTTTCAAGATATTGGGTTAATGATTCTTTCAATCATAATACTGATTATGATTTCAGTCCCTCCAATACTTTTTCTGGTTTGGTACATTTTTGATAAAAGGCAAAGTCAGCATTCAGTTTTAAGGAATTTCCCAATTTTAGGGCGCGTAAGATATTTTCTAGAAATGCTGGGTCCAGAATTACGCCAATATATGTTTGATTCGGATGATGAGGGAAAACCATTTAGTCGTTCAGATTTTTCTAATATTGTTGTACAAGGAAAGTATTTAAAAACAGTCATTGCTTTTGGCTCTAAACGGGATTTTGATAAACCAGGTTATTATATCAGAAATTCAATGTTTCCAAAACAAAAAGAAGAAATGAAAGTAGTTATAGATCCAAAAATCAAAACAAAACGTTATGTAGGTACAGAAGGTTTATTTTCAAGGAAGGAGCATTTGGAAGAAGTCGATGTATCTCCTTGGACTTTACCTGACAAAGATGCAATTATTATAGGACCTAATTGTAAAGAGCCTTGGAATGTCCGAGGACCTGTGGGAATGAGCGCCATGAGTTTTGGAGCTTTGGGTGAAAATGCTATTAGTTCAATAAGTTATGGATTAGGAATGGCAACAGGTTCATGGGTACACACAGGTGAAGGAGGCCTTGCACCTTATCATACAATAGGAGGTGGCGATGTAATTATGCAGATAGGGTCAGGAATTTTTGGAGTCCGAAATGAAGATGGAACTTTTAGCTGGGGAAAATTTAAAGAAAAAGCTGAAAACCCTCAATTGCGTGCCTTTGAAATTAAGTTAGCGCAAGGAGCTAAAATTCGTGGTGGGCATGTGGAAGGTTCTAAAATTAATGAAGAAATTGCCGAAATTCGTGGTGTTGAGGCATGGAAAACAGTTGATTCACCAAATAGACATAATCAATTTCACGATCTTCCAACTTTGTTTGATTTTATTGATGAGATGCGTGAAGTTGGTGGAAAGCCAGTTGGAATAAAAATGGTAATGGGTGGATCAGATAGTGCAGATGATATTGCTAAATTTATGTCTGATACTGGTCGTGGCCCTGATTATATTACTGTTGATGGTGGAGAAGGTGGTTCTGGAGCTACTTACCAGGAGATGGCTGATAGTATGGGTATGCCTATCAAATCAGCAATAATATATTGTGATGATGCACTTAGAAAAAATAATGTTAGAGATAGAGTGAAATTATTTGCCAGTGGAAAATTGTTTAGTCCAGATAAAATTGCAATTGCACTTGCATCTGGGGCAGACCTCGTTAATATTGCGCGAGGTATGATGATATCGGTTGGTTGTATAGGAGCGCAGAAATGTCATACAAATACATGCCCCGTAGGCGTTGCGACGACAGATCCGCATCATCAAAAAGCATTAGTTATCGATGAAAAAAAATGGCGAGTTTTAAATTATGTTATTACCTTAAGAAATGGACTGCATACATTGGCAGCAGCAGCAGGGTTAGATTCTTATACAAAATTTAATCGTAATCATATTGTTTACAGGGATCAATATGGTAAAGTAATTTCATTAGATGACTTATTTCCATATCCTACAACCTAGAGGCTTCTTGAATTTGAATAACCACCACATTCATTGTAATTTAATAAAAGACACAATGAAAAATTTTGATAGATTAGGAGTAATCAATGGAACTTATACATCCGATATTTAAATGGCTCCACATTATAGCTGGAGTGCTTTGGATTGGTTTGCTATATTTTTTTAATTGGGTAAACGGACATTTTGCTGCAACATTAGATGCCGATACAAAAAAGAAGGTTGTCCCTGAGCTCATGCCACGGACACTTTACTTTTTCAGATGGGGCGCTGCCTGGACTTGGGTAACTGGACTAGTATTATTATTAGTCGTTTTTTATCACGGTGGATTGACTTTTGAAGAAGATGCAACTTGGGAGCTTCCAGCTTTTGTTATGATTGGTATAACATTTTTGGGCGTATATCTCTATGACTTTATATATAAAAGTGGTCTCGCTTCTAATTTAAGATTAGTAACTATCTTAAGTTTTGTTTTGGTGGGTGTCGTAGTATATCTTATGAAAGAATGGGCTGGATTTAGCTATCGTTCTTTTAATATTCATCTCGGTGTACTATTTGGAACCAATATGGCTTTTAATGTTTGGTTTAGAATTTGGCCTGCTCAACAAGAGATTATTACTGCAATAAAAAATGGTGAGGCTCCAAATGGAGACCTCGTAGCATTGGCAGGGTTACGCTCTAAGCATAATACATATATGAGTGTTCCCCTTATTTGGACCATGATCAATCAACATACTACAGCATTAGCAGGTGGCAATTTTGGAATTACATCCTCAACAAATTGGCTTGTTTTAATGCTTGTTGTTGCATTGGGTTGGCATATTGTTTTTCAGATTTATAAAAAATCTGCGAAAATAGAAGGTTTCTAAATAGTTAATTTGATTTGTAAAGCCCTATATCTTATAGGGCTTTATTATTTTATATAATTTATTTTTTTTGTTTGTGTGAAATTACCAGCTTGTATGGTATATAGATAAATTCCTGAATTAACATTTTCTCCTCTATTATTAGTCGCATCCCACTTTGTAGATTTGTTTCCAGCACTTTGATTAAGATTAACTAGATTCTTTACTAATCTTCCAGTAATATCATAAATTGAAATATCTACTAGCTCACTTTTGGGTAAATAGTAACTAATAGTAGTTATGGGGTTAAATGGGTTAGGATAGTTTTGATTTAATTGAAATTTGTCAATTAATGCTATTTGATCTCCAATTTTTAATACTTTCTCAAGTGCTCCTTCGTTAATCCATTTTTTAATTAGGTCTATCTTGCTTGATTCTAAAGAACCATTTGGTGGCATTGATCCAAGATTTATTTTTTGCCATAAAAGACTACTTTGATGATCATTAGGTACAATAACTGCGCCACTATTTCCTCCGGCAAGTAAATTTGAATAGGATGTTAGGTTTAATCCTCCAGAAGTACCATGGCAACTAATGCAATTAGAGTCAAAAATCACTTGTATTTCTGTTTGATAATCAATTTGCCCGTAAGAATAAGAACAAATAAATAATATGATATATGAAAAGATTTTAATAGGTATTAGCCCCTCTTATAAAATTGGTTTCAAACCATTTTGTTGTGATTTTACATTAAAGTCATATGCAAAGAATATTGTAAAGAAAAAGGATAGTATAAAATAAAAACCTATAAAATAAGTAAATGGGTTTTGTAAACCATACCAATTGAAATTTTGCAAATAAAAAATGCTTATTATTATAATAAGTTTAAAGGATTCAACTATCAATGCATATCGTTGATGATCTAAAAGTGAAGTAAATGAAAACACATTTAATATAAGTACGGAAGCATATAAAGCATTAAAAGTGGAACTGTAATTTATTGAAATAGTGAAAAAATGAAACATCAAAATGTTGGTTACTACAAGTTGAATCCAAGCCCAACTAATTAAAAGATTGGAATTTTTGGTTTCATATTTAATTTGTTTACTAGGGTCATTAATAATTTCTATAG
>CAYRYZ010000039.1:0-12702 GCA_964428745.1 uncultured bacterium
AAATCAAAAAACCAAGTTGGCATTTCAAATTTTGTTGGATTCTTAAGACAACTCAACATGAAAGTGGTCAATAAACCGACAAATGCCATCAATAGATACTTCCGGCAAAGAGCTATGAATTTTAATAATTTATTTTTCATTCGAATAATAAACATCCACTAAATAGGACATTATGGAAATTGAAGTGAATTTGATCCTTTTTGCCACAAAAAAAAAGAGCTCTATAATTAGAGCTCTTTTTCATACAAATTGTATTTATATGATTAATACCGGTATTCTTCAGGTTTAAAGGGTCCTTTCACCTTAACTCCAATATATTCTGCTTGATCTTCTCTTAACTCGGTTAATTCAACACCTAATTTATCCAAGTGTAACATAGCAACTTTTTCATCCAAATGTTTAGGTAAAACATAGACTTCATTCTTATAACTGTCGCTATTTTTCCAAAGTTCAATTTGAGCCAAAGTTTGATTACTAAATGAATTGCTCATCACAAAAGAAGGGTGACCCGTCGCATTACCTAAATTCACTAGGCGGCCTTCGGCCAAAATAATGATATCTTTGCCCTTAATAGTATATTTATCCACTTGTGGTTTAATTACATCTTTAGTATCACCATAATTTTCATTTAACCATGCGATATCAATTTCATTATCAAAATGACCAATATTACATACAATTGCCTTATCCTTCATGGCTTCAAAGTGACGTCCCTCTACGATATCTTTATTTCCAGTCGCTGTAACAACAATATCTACTTCTGAGACCACTGTTTCCATTTTCTTTACCTGATAGCCATCCATTGAAGCCTGAAGAGCGCATATTGGATCCACTTCAGTAATTATTACGCGAGCACCAGCACCACGTAGTGATGCAGCAGATCCTTTACCTACATCCCCGTACCCCGCGACTACTGCTACTTTTCCTGCTAACATTATATCTGTTGATCTACGAATTGCATCAACTAATGATTCTTTACATCCATACTTATTATCAAATTTTGATTTTGTGACAGAATCATTAACATTTATAGCGGGCAGAGGAAGAGTTCCATTTTTTACTCGTTCATGTAGGCGATGAACCCCTGTCGTAGTCTCTTCCGATAAACCTCTTATACCTTTCACAAGTTCTGGATATTTATCCAATACCATATTGGTCAGATCTCCCCCATCATCTAAAATCATATTTAACGACTCGCCATCTTTAAATCCGAATAAAGTTTGTTCAATACACCAATCAAATTCCTCTTCATTCATCCCTTTCCAAGCATAAACTGGGACACCAATTGCAGCAATCGCTGCAGCTGCATGATCTTGAGTTGAAAAAATGTTGCAGGATGACCAAGTAACCTCTGCTCCAAGTTCAACCAAAGTTTCAATTAATACTGCCGTTTGAATTGTCATGTGCAAACATCCAGCAATTCGAGCACCTTCCAAAGGTTTAGTAGAAGCATATTCTTGACGTATAGACATAAGTCCTGGCATTTCTGCTTCAGCTAATGACATCTCTTTCCTCCCCCAATCTGATAAAGAAATATCTTTAACTTTATAAGGTGATTGCTCAACCTTTTTTGTTTTTGCTAGTTCCATAATTATTTCCTTTCAGAGACTGCAGATTGAATTTCATCAACCTTGTCTGTTTTCTCCCAAGTAAATATATCATTTTCACGACCAAAGTGTCCATTAGCAGCTGTTTTTCTATATCTAGGGTGCTTCAAATTTAAATGATTTATAATTTCTCCAGGTTTTAATCTAAAAACTGACTTGGATACTTGAGTTAGTTCCTCATCTGAAATTTTTCCAGTTCCAAATGATTTCACATAAAATGAGGTTGGCTCAGCAACACCGATACTATACGATAACTGGACCTCGCATTTTGTTGCTACCTCAGCTGCAACAATATTTTTTGCGATATATCGTGCCATATATGCTGCAGAACGATCTACTTTTGATGGATCCTTTCCTGAAAAAGCGCCACCTCCGTGAGGAGCATATCCTCCATATGTATCAACGATAATTTTTCGTCCTGTCAACCCTGTATCCGCTTCGGGTCCCCCAAAAACAAAACGCCCTGTACCATTAACTATAAACGACTCATCATACGGAAGACCGCATTCATCTAATACAGGTTTAATTACATGAGTAATGATTTCTTTTTCAACAAAGTCGTGCTCTGCGTTCTCATCACCAAATTTATTTATCATATCATCATGTTGAGTTGCAATAACTACCTTAGTAACTGATACAGGTTTGTCATCCTCATAAGCGACTGATACTTGTGATTTACTATCTGGTCTAAGCCATGATATTGTTCCATTTTTTCGAAGGTCCGTCATACGTTCAACTAAGCGATGTGACAAATGAATTGGAAGAGGCATTAATTCTTTTGTTTCATCACAAGCAAAACCAAACATGAGACCTTGATCTCCAGCACCTTGCTCTTCATGCAGACCAGAACCTTGATCAACACCTTGAGCAATTTCCGGGCTTTGTTCATCTAGCATAGATATAACTTTAACTTCTTTATTATCCATGCCATAGGCTTTATCAGTATACCCTATTTCCTCTAAAGTATTTTTTACTATTTTTTCAACATCTATAACACCATTAGACCTCACCTCTCCTGAAACAATGACAGTTCCAGTAGTGGCCATGGTTTCACAGGCAACGTGCGATTCGGGATCCTGCGATAGAAGATTATCTAAAACAGCATCTGAAATAGCATCGCAAACTTTGTCAGGATGTCCTTCAGAAACAGATTCAGAAGTAAAAATATATTTACTCATTTATTAATGCCTTCATTACTTATGTTTATTGATTTAATTAAAGCTTCGAATTTACGAAGCTAATTCTATTCTATAAAAAATGATTTATTTAACTAATGTGATGGGCCTGCATCTCGTATTTTACTATCCCCCAAATCATATTGATCAAAGTTATTTTGAAATTTCGCTACTAAATCTTTAGCAATTTGATGATACTCATTTTCATCATCCCAAATTTTAGATGGAACTAATAGAGCTGGATCAATATCACCTAATCTTTCAGGTACCATTACACCAAAATAAGGGTCTTTTTCACATTTTGAATCATTAATGCTTCCATCAAGAATTGCATAAATAATAGATCGAGTTACTGGTAAAGAAATTCTCTTTGCACCTGATTGTGCACTTGCACCTACCCATCCTGTATTTACTAAGTATGCGGGGACATGATGCTTATTCATTTTTTCTCTTAATAATTCAGCATATCGAAGTGGGTGTAAGGTTAGAAACGGTCCGCCAAAACATGGAGAAAAAGTAGCTGTTGGTTCTGTTACACCTCTTTCTGTACCTGCTACTTTAGCCGTATATCCACTAATAAAATGATACATAGCTTGCTCAGGAGTTAATTTGGCAACTGGTGGCAGAATACCATATGCATCACATGTTAAAAATATTATCGTTTTGGGATGACTTGAGATAGCGGGCTCACCTTTACCGTAAACTGAATTATCTATATAATTCAACGGGTAAGATACTCTTGTATTTTCCGTTTTAGAACCATTGTCATAATCCACTTTCAGAGTATCCTGGTCAAAAACTACATTTTCGAGTAATGCTCCACGACGAATCGCATTATATATATCTGGTTCATTCTCAGGATCTAAATTAATGGTTTTAGCATAGCAACCCCCTTCAAAATTGAAAATGCCATCATTTGACCATCCATGCTCATCGTCTCCAATTAGAGGTCGTTTTGGATCTGTTGAAAGTGTTGTTTTACCTGTACCACTTAATCCAAAGAATATGGCTGCATTATCTCCATTTTCATCTACATTAGCTGAACAATGCATCGATAATACTCCCCTTAGAGGTAAAAGGTAGTGAAGAACAGAAAAAATACCTTTCTTCATTTCTCCTCCATATTCTGTTCCACCGATAATAGCAATTCGTTTACCTATATGAAAAATAATGAAAGTCTCAGAATTCATACCGTGCTTTTTAAACTCTTCGTTAAAAACACTCGAAGCATTAATTATGGTAAAATCTGGAGAAAAGTTCTCTAATTGTTCTAATTCAGGACGTATAAACATATTATGGACAAAATGAGCTTGCCATGCCCTTTTAGCTAAGATTCTAACGTTGATACTATAATTAGGATCAAACCCTGCAAAACCATCAAACAAATATGTTTTTGAATGATCTGAATTATAGTAATTAATTACTTTTTCATATAATTCATCAAATATTTGTTCATCTAATTTTTGATTAACAGGACCCCACCATAATTTATCGGTTGATGAAGGTTCATCTACTATATATTTATCCTTTGGCGAACGTCCAGTGTATTTACCGGTATCAACTATACTGGCTCCATTTGCCCCTACAACTCCTTCATTATTTGCTACTGTTTCTTCTATTAAATCATCTATAGATAAATTGCGATGCACCTGACTCAATCCAGTTAATCCCAAAACATCTAATCCTAATTCTTTTCCACTAATGGTCATTTTTTTCTCCTATTTCCCATGAGGGTGCGCTTGAGCATGAATTTTCTTCATTCTCTCTGGCTTTATATGTGTATAGATTTGAGTAGATGACAAGCTACTATGACCTAACAATTCTTGAACTGACCTAATATCTGCACCTCTATCAATCATATGAGTTGCAAAAGAATGCCGCAAAATATGAGGGCCCAAACCTTCGCCTTCAGCTACTAATTTAATATAATTTCTTATTCTCCGTTTAATAGTACTATATGCAACTGGTTGCTCTTTTGAATTAGCAAATAATGGTGAATTCCCCAAACCGGAATGGATTGAGAATCCTCGAGTTTTCAAATATTTATCTATCCAATTTTTTGCCTCAGTACCAAAAGGAATTATTCTTTCTTTACTACCCTTCCCCAAAACTCGAACTGTATAATTTTCTATGCCATTTTTATTCTTATTAATTGTTATTGATGAAAGATCAAGGTTAGCCAATTCACTTAACCTAATTCCAGTTGAATAAAATAATTCAAGTATAGAACGATCTCTGATTCCCTTGTCTGTCTTTGTATTTGGGATTTTCATTAACTTATCAATCACTTTAATATCTACAAAATTTGGTAATTTTTTTACTACCTTTGGGGTTTTGATATTTATCGTAGGATTGTAATTAATTTGTTCTGAACTAATCAAATATTTGAATAAAGATTTAATCGAGGCTAATCGCCTAGCAATAGTTTTAGCTTTATAATCTTTATCAAATTCATCGGATAAAAAGTCATAGATCATTTCCCTATCGATTTGACTAAGCTCAAGCAAAGATTTTGGAAGTGAAGTAAAAAAGCGACCCAAATCATTACGATAAGCAGTAATTGTATGATAAGAAAACCCTCTTTCTTTCTTTAAATAATCATAAAACCCATCCATAATTAATTCAATATTATTCATTAATAACTTTTAAATCATTTTGTAATAATAAAATCTCTGAAGGGATAGGTGCTTTTATAGAAAACTCTTTATTTAAGACGGGGTGAAAAAAAGTGATTTTTTTTGAATGTAATGCGTGGCGCTTAAAAAACTTTATGGACTGAATAAGTTTTTTTGATATTTCTGGGATGAATCCTTTTGTCTTATTCTCACCCCCACCATATTTAGTATCTCCGAAAATTGGATAATTTTTGCTTGAGGAATGAACTCGTATTTGGTGGGTACGACCAGTTTTAGGATAGAAAACAACTTCGCTAGTATAAACTCCAGATTTTATTACTTTAAAAAAGGTAATAGCTTCCCGTCCATTATTATTGATTTGATAAGAAGTGGGGTCTGTTCTTTTCCGTTTAATATTATCTATTATCTCTCCTTCTTCTTGATCCCAGTTACCCCATGTAATTCCAAAATATTCCTTCATTATTTCTCTTTTTTCAAACTGAGTAGCTAATGCAGAATGGGTCGAATTATCTTTTGCTACTAAAATTACTCCAGAAGTATCTTTATCTAATCGATGCACTATCCCTGGTCTCATCAATCCATTATAATCTGATAATTTGTTAAAATGATTTCTTAATCCATTAGCTAAAGTCCCATTGGGTTGTCCTGCTCCAGGATGGACAAGCAAGCCAGAAGGTTTATTAATTGCAACGATATGATCATCTTCATAAAGTATATTGAGGTTCAAATCTTCAGGTTCAAGTTTATCTTCAACACTATCTTGCTGTGGAATAGAATAAGTTATTATATCAGAACCTTCTAATATTGAACTTGGCTTCACTAATGATTCATTTACTTGAACAAATCCATCTAAAATAATTTGTTTTATTTGAGTGCGACTCAAGTTTGAAATATGATTTGACAAAAATTTATCTAATCGAATATTCTCATTTCCATTGGCTGAAAGAGTTATTTTATTCATTCGATACTGATATTACGTTTTTTCTCTAAAACAATTGAATCATATAATATGATTCCCATACCTATCGTGACAAAAGAATCAGCCAAATTAAAAACATACCAATGTAAATCACCTATCATAAAATCCAGGAAATCCACCACTTCTCCCAAAAATAATCTATCTATAAGATTTCCAATCGCTCCTGCCAGGATAAGCCCTATGCCAGATCTAATAACAATACCTTCTTCTTTAATTGTCCAAAGATACCAGAACAACATTATAGTAAAAATAATTGAAATCCCGGAAAATATATATATACCAAATGGAAAATTAATGCCAAAGGCCATACCATCATTAGTGATATAAGTTATATGAAAAAACCCAGGTATAACTGTAATTGATTCATATAAAGTCATTGTAGAGCGAATTACAGTTTTTGATATCTGGTCTGCAAACACCATTATAGCGCTGGCAAACAAAATTTTCATGTTAAACCAAGCTTTTCTTTTTCTTTACAACCAACGCACTTTGTTGCATTTGGAACTTCCATCATTCTTTCTTCTGGTATCAGATCATCACAAATCTTACAAACACCAAATGTTCCTTCTGCAATCCTTTCTAATGCGATCTCTAAATTCTTATAATAGTCACTCCCGCGATTCATCAGCATGAAATTTTTCTCTTGTTCATGAGAATCAGTCCCAGCATCAGCCATATGTACGCTATATATTGAATCAGGGGTTACTCCACCCTGCTTATTTGAAGCCGGTCCCAAACCTTCCTTTATTGTATCAACTTCATTTGACACTGAACCCATTTTTTGTTCTATCTCTTTTTTAAATTTTTGGAGTTTTGTTTTAGAATATTGATTAGCCATAACTACCCCTTTCAAATTTTGACCCGTTTTAAACCAAATTGAACTTCCTGACCATTCATAACAAATTTATCAGAGAAGTCACCTTCATTAAATTCATAATAAATCTCCGTTGCTAAAACTTCATTCTTAAATAACTCTTCGAATGAATGAATTGCATCTTTCATAGTACCTTCAATATCCATATAAATTATAATCCGATCTTCGACGGCGAAATTAGCATTTTTTCGCATAGTTTGCACCTGTCTTATGATATCTCTTACAATACCTTCCATAATTAAATTATTATCAAGTTTTAGAGTAATTCCAACAGTAATACTATCATCGCCATTAGAAGAAAGTCCTTCATTTGAAATACTATCAATAAGCAAATCTTCTCTAAGCAAAAATATCTGCTTGTTCTCGAACTCTAACTTATACTTTTTACTTTTTCTAATCTCGTCAAGAATTTCCATACTATCAATATTAGTAAGGCACTTTCGAATCATATTGAGGTCCTTTCCAAATTTTTGACCCAAAAGTGGCAAATTAGGTTTTACATCATACTTAATTAGTTCGGACGCTAATTCTACCCTAATAAGAGTCTTCACATTTAACTCATCTAGTACAATACCCTGCTGATCCACGATAAAATCTGCAATATTATCATCTTCTATATGAAAAGAAAGCTCTGATAGAGGTTGCCGTATTTTAATATTTGCTTTGTTCCGAGCTGAACGACCATATTCTACCAGTTTCCTTAGCGCATCTATTTTTTCTATTAGTTCATTATTAATCTTAGATTCATCTGCTTTTGGATAATCACATAAATGTATACTCTCAGGAGAATTTTTATCAAGGTTGCAAATTAAATTTTGATAGATCTCTTCAGTAACAAAAGGAAGTATCGGCGCTAATACTTTTATTGATGTCGCTAGTACCTCATAAAGGACCTGATACGCAGCTTTTTTATCATTATCATCTTCACTTTTCCAAAATCGCCTGCGACTTCTACGAATATACCAATTAGATAATTCCTCTAAAAATATCTCAAACTTTCTCATTAGTTTGTCTGCGCGAAATTCATTTAGTGATATTTCACTGTCTTTTATAAATGAGTGCAGTTTTGACAAAATCCATTTATCCATTAATTGAAGATCGTTTTCTGAGATTTGATCCTTTATTGGATCAAATCCATCAACAGCTGCATATGTGGCAAAAAATGAATATGAATTCCACAATTGGATGAGTTTCTTTCTAACTTCATTCCCATTGTCATATCCAAACAACAGATTATGCTCTGGATTTTGAGCAGTATACATCCATCGCATTACATCAACACCCATTTTTTCTGCTGCATCATCAAACCAAATTGTATTACCCCATGATTTATGCATATCTCTACCATCTTCTGCTTTTACTAATGCATGACCCAATAGATTTTTAAAAGGAGCCCTTTCTTCCATCATTGCTGACATTGCTAATAGTGAATAAAACCAATTCCTAAATTGGCCAGGGAAAGATTCCACCACAAATTCTGCAGGAAACCAAGCATCCCAATATGTTTTATCATCATTGTAATTCAAAGTAGAAAACGGAACAATGCCAGCATCTAACCATGGGTTTCCTACATCTTTTATACGTGTTCCCACTAACCCTGATTTTGGATGCTTTATTTTAACTTTATCAATCCATGGTCTGTGAGGGGTTTGACCATCAAAATCATCCCATCCTTCACATGCTAATTCTTTTAATTCTTCTCTTGAACCAACAACATAGAAGGAATCATCTTCAAATGTCCATATTGGTAAAGCTAATCCCCAAAACCGTTTTTTAGAAATCATCCAATCACCCATATTGTCAAGCCATTCATGCTCACGTTCCTGACCCCAATCGGGTATCCAATTAATATCATCAACAATATTTTTTATCTTATCCCGCCAGTCCATGTTGATATACCATTCATCAACTAATCTAAAAACTAATTCATCACCTGAACGCCAACAGTGAGGATATATATGAGGATAATCTTCAACATGTAATAGGAATTCCCTTTCTTTTAGGTCTTCCAAGATTAAATCCACCGTTGTGGGATCAGTTGCTTTTTTTCCTTTTAACCAATCAAATTTTCCTGTGAATTTTGATTCTTCATCTAGTGGTGCAATATTAACAAATCCCAGTTTATCGCCAATTTTATGATCGATATCTCCACAGCCAGGGGCCATATGAACAATTCCCGTTCCTTCACCTGCTACAACAATATCATTTCCCATATTATCTTTTCCAGGATTTATAACTTCATGTTGAGTTTTTCCTGTTTTTCCAGCTTCAGCTAGATTATCATCTGAATAAGGATAGCCTCCTAATTCAGATTGTGCATCAAAATGATCAAAAGGTCCATCATAAGTCCAGCCAACCATATCCTTACCCTTAATAGTATCGACAATCTCATAACCTCCACGTTCTTTAAAAATCTGAGATATAGTTTTCAATTTGGGTACCCCATCAATCCACTGTTTCTTTTCTTTAAACTGTTTATCCAACCTTTTGAATTCCAAATTTTCCTTAGCGAAATAATATATCGAATCATCACTCGCCTTTACCTTAACGTAATCAAGATTTTTATTTACTCCAGCTATAACGTTGGATGTCAATGTCCATGGCGTTGTTGTCCATATAAGTAAATATTCATTTTCTCTATCTCTTATTGGGAAACGGACAAAAACTGCTTTATGAGAGACAAGTTTTCTTCCTTCAATGATCTCCATTTGAGAATATGATGTTCCAGATCGTCCTGACCAAGGAACAACATCCGAACCACGGTAGACTTTGTTTTCATCAAATAATTTTTTTAAAAATCCCCAAATGGTATAATTATTCTCATCTGACATGGTAAAATAAGAATTATCCCAATCCATCCAATATCCCAACCTCTTAGATTGTTCAGTTTGAATTTTTGAATATTTGTAAACTCTTTCTTTACACATATTTACAAATTTCTCAATGCCAAACTTTTCGACATCCTTCTTTGATTTAAACCCTAATTCCTTCTCAACTTCAACTTCAACCCAAAGTCCTTGACAATCAAATCCTTGTTGATAACGAAGCTCATATCCATTCATGGCCTTATATCGATTATATATATCTTTTAATGTTCGACCCCAGGCATGATGTACACCCATGGGGTTATTGGCAGTAATAGGACCATCAATAAAAGACCATTTTGGATTTCCTGAATTGGCATCACGTCTTTTTTGAAAAATATCATTCTTTTTCCAAAAATCAAGAACTTTGTGTTCTAACGCGATAAAATCGACTTGTGGATTTACCCTTTGAATCATAATAATATTTTTTCTCTCATATACAGTGGTGAAAATTAGCCTTTTCACCGTCAGAGAACAAAGGGGAAAGCTGAATTAAATCAGCAGGAATCAATTACGATATATATTAATCTTCTAATTCTAAAGTTAAGTATCTAGCAGCTCCATCTCTTTTTAAATGAAGCATAACCATATTTTTTCGTTTTGTTTCTTTCAATAATTTTTGAAACTCTCGAGAGGTTCTGCACTTCTTAGTGCCAACCCTAGTAATTATATCACCAATTTGAATGCCGGTATTTTCAGCTGGGCTTCCGGGTTGAACGTTTATAACGACAACTCCATCTTCTTTGTTGCTAATACCAAATTTTCTACGATTAGAGCGTGTTAATTCGGAGACTTCAATCCCTAATTCATTAGTCTTATTCGGCCTTGTAGATGATACTACTACATCATCCCCTGGCATTTCTTCTAAGATAACTTTTAATCTTTTCTTTCTACCATCTCTAATAACAACTAATTCATAACTTCTATTAGGTTTTGAAGATGAAACAGTGTTTCTCAAGTGGTCAACACTATTAATCTTCAAATTATTAAATTCAACTATAACATCACCCGTTTCAACTCCCGCTTTTTCAGCTGGACCTTTATTAACTACGTCAGCAACCAATGCACCACTTCGTGTTTTGACATCTAATGCTCTTGCGGCTGTATCATCAATTGGTTGGATTTGCACTCCAATCCATGACCTTAAAACTTTACCATGATCAATTAAATCTGACATTACTCTTTTGATCATATTTGATGGTATTGCAAAACCGACACCTTTATTGCTACGATCAAAACCATTGGTGAAAATAGCGGTGTTAATTCCGATAAGATCTCCTGATGAGTTTAGTAGTGCTCCACCGCTGTTACCTGGATTAATTGCAGCATCTGTTTGAATAAAATCTTCATAAACATCACCTTGGATAATATTACCACGACCCTTTGCAGAGACAATTCCAGCGGTAACAGTATGACTTAAATTTGCAGAGAAGGGACTGCCTACAGCAATTACCCATTCTCCAACTCGGAGCTTATCAGAGTCTCCAAAATCAAGGTCTGTTAATCCTTTTGCATTAATTTGGAGAATGGCAATATCTGTTTTTGGGTCACGACCAATGATAGTCGCATCATATTCCATTTTATCCAATAATCTAACTGTAATCTCATCCATCTCATCAACGACATGATTATTTGTAATGACATATCCTTTTCTTGAATCAACAATTACACCAGACCCCAAAGCAGTTGACTTATATTCACGTTGACGAGGTATATTATAAAAGAATCGAAATAAATCACTGTCTTGAGGAAGATTTCTATGAGATTCAGTTAAATCAATATTTTTTTCTGTTAGGATTGTAACTACAGCTGGGTTCGCTTTTTCAGCAATATCAGCAAAATGGTTACTGAATTGTTTTAACGCGGAATTCTGTCCTATTAAAGTGCCAAATATAATTAGTGATAAAAATAATTTTTTCATTATGTCCTTTTAAATTATGATAATATTTTAATGCAGTAGATAACCTAAGGTTCCCAATCAAATACTTTTTTGAAAGCTAAACACCCATTCATTCATTTTTTCCAGACTAGTACCATCAATTTTAGCATCCAAAGGCTTATCGAACCTTAAATAAATAGGCTGTCCATAAATTGATGTAGAAATTCTTAACCCTATGCCATAATCAACTAATGTACTATTATTAAAACCTTTATCTCCAACTACAAATTTTGAACCAGTAAGCGTACCTTGATCAATAAAACCTGCTAACTCAAAGTTAATTCCCGCAATAGATTTTGATAGGAATCCTTCAAAGGTTATTGCAAATACCTGTTCTACTCCAGATAAGCCTTGATTCCCAAAAGCTCTTAAATTTGCATCACCAGGTAGATGATACCGTCCAAAGAACTCTTTATTGCCGTAAAAACTGGTATTGTCTCTGAGATAACTTTTCTGATAAAGATCTCCTGAGCCTGCTCCTTCAACATTAAATCTTTCTTGCAATGGTGCTTCATTTTGGTTTGACCATATTTGACCATATATTTGTCTAAAACGCGCGCCGAAAAGGCCAAGCCTTTCATCAAATGAGTTAGTTAAAACAATCCGACTAAATGACCAATCCGATGCT
>CAYRYZ010000040.1:0-11947 GCA_964428745.1 uncultured bacterium
ACTTCACGATAATAATGATAGGAGTCTTTAATGGCTAAAAACGAAAAGATCAAAAATAATAAACCATATCCTAATAGAACATTCACAGATGAACAAATTAAGAATATGAGTTCTGATGATATGATTCTGTCAACCTACCAATGTCAATTTGTTGATAAGAAAAATAGTAAAAAGGTTGCCCATCAGTTATTAAGAATACTTCTGCGAATTGTAAATCACCATTCTATTGAAATGAATCAATTATGGTATAAAGTAGAATTAGGTAACTTAGATGAACTCCGTTTGAATGAAGTAATTACAGATGTAGAGTGGGAGAAAGAGCAGAAAAGACTCATTGATGTTTGGAAACCATCAAAAAACTTCAATGATGATTAAATCATTTTATTAAAAAGAATTTGATGGAACGCCTACTTAATTAACTAAATGAAATACCTAACACTTTTCTTAGCATCTGTTTTCATATTGTTAGGTCAATCTAATAAATTTTTTAATATTCCAGTTTTAGATCTTAATAATCGACACGACATTCAAGTTATTATCGACAAAGAACCTGGCGTTTATCTTGGACATCCATCTACTGTGCTTTTAGAAGATGGCAAAACTATTTTAGTTGTTTATCCAAAAGGTCACGGCTCAGGTGAAATTATTTATAAACGTAGTTTAGATGGTGGCAAGTCTTGGTCAGATCGGTTACCTGTTCCTGAAAACTGGTCCACAAGTAAAGAAGTTCCTACTATTCATCGAGTTATTGATAAGAATGGTACGAAGCGGTTGATTATTTGGTCAGGCCTGTATCCAGCGCGTTTATCAATATCTGAAGATGATGGATTAACTTGGTCATCATTGAAAAAGGTAGGTAATTGGGGAGGTATTGTTGTCATGGGTAGCGTAATTGCGTTAAAACCACCTGGACATTATCTAGGGATGTTTCACGATGATGGTCGCTTTTTTACAAAAAATGGTAAAGGAACTGGAATATTTACACTATATAAAACCATTTCTATAGATGGAGGAAAAACTTGGTCTCATCCGATTGATATTTATTCCAATTCAAAAATTCATTTATGTGAACCAGGAGTCATTCGTTCTCCAGATGGTAAACAGTTAGCTATGCTACTTCGAGAAAACAGTCGAACTCAAAATTCTCATATAATGTTTTCGATTGATGAGGGAGAGACTTGGTCTTTGCCAAAAGAATTACCATTAGAATTAACTGGTGACCGACACACAGCGAAATATACCAAAAATGGCAAACTATTTATTTCATTTAGAGATATGGCAAAGAATAGCCCAACAAAAGGAGATTGGGTGGCATGGGTCGGATCTTACCAAGACCTGAGGGATAAGGGATTGGGTGAATATCGAATTTTAATAAAAAACAATTACAATGATTGGGATAGTTCATACCCTGGTGTTGAATTATTACCAACTGGTGAAATAGTGACTACTACCTATGGTCATTGGACTAAGGATGAAATGCCGTACATTATGTCAGTTCGGATAAACCTCAATGAAATAGCACCAATTTCACGGGTAAAATGAAATTATTTAGGTTATAAGATTATAATATGAAGAAAATTATTTGGTTATTATTATCCTCATTTGGAATAATGTTTGCAATATTATCATGGGTTCAGGAGTCAGGATTATTAGCTAGCGAAATGGGTGCAAAAAAAGGATTATTAGCAGTTTTATTTGGAATAATATTGTATATTTTTGTTCCATCAAAAATGGATAAAATATGAAAAAACTATATCTATTGTTCATGATTATAACTGGTTGCTCTAGTACTTCAAATAACTTCCCAGATGATATAAATATCGCACCTAATCAACTTATATATAAAGATAATAGAATGCAGATGTGGGCAAATGATGCTAAAGGTATTCATCATAACTATTCACCAAATGATTCAAGTGAATATGCGGAGGTTACCAATCATATAAGCTCGAATCTTCATACAACTTTTTTAGGATATTGTAATTATCATAGTGTATCTGAAATCGTGAATATTGGTCCAAAAATTGTAAGTGTTTTATCACATGCTGAAAATAACATCTATAATCGTTTAGATAATGCTCGTAAAAAATTAGAAAATAGTAACGATTATCCAAATCGAGTCCAATCAGGTGTCACTGTAATGACACCAGGCCCACAACGATCATTTCAACCTGTACAGCAAACAACTGATACAAAAAATTAATAAATATTTAAAGATTTGGGGAGAATTGCCTACGGTTGGGAAATTTGCGAATGCTTCATTCATTATATGTGGTATTATATCTCTTACAATATTTTTTATTGAATTAAGTCAAGGTGAATTAATGTGGGATGCTCTATTATTTGGCATTCCCTTTTTAATGCTTTTCTTAATTACGTTTATGAAAAAGTGAAATTTTATACTAGAAAGGAATAAAATATGGAAATCAAGTTAGCAATGTTAATTATGGGCTGTGTTATGATCATCGTTGGTATAGTAAAAACTATAATTCCAGTTAAGTTTAACGAGGGTATATTTGGAAAAATAGAAGGTAAAGCCGAGAATTATGCTGCAGCAATGAGAACTAATATTGGTGCAGCATTAATAGGTATGGGCGTTATTCTTTTATTAAATAGAAACGGTTTTGATGCAAATGAATCAAAGGCATTGGTTTTCTCTGTTGGAGTTGCACTGTCAATATTTTTGTTATCGATAATTCTAGCTTATTTTAGGAAATTCACAACAAATATCCCTGTTCCTCCATTAGTAATATTAGGCAGTTTAGTTATAATCGCATTTACTTCTTCATCGGGAACAGCATCAAATGTAAATGAAATTATTCTGGATGCTACTAAAGTCGACCCAGATCACTATAAAGTTGAATTTGAAAACGATCAAGTGCGTATGGTACGAATAAAATATGGACCTAATGAAAAATCCGTTATGCATGAGCATATACCAGGTGCGGTGGTTTTTCTTTCGGATGGTGAGGGTAAGATGACTTTTCCTGATGGTGAGCAAATAGATAATCGCTTTGAAGCTGGAACAGTTGGTTGGGAGCCTGGAGGTAAACACCTTCCCGAAAATACAAGTGATAAAGCTCATGAGCTTATTCTAGTTGAACTGAAGAAAAACTAATAGTTGTAAATATCAATTATTACAAATAAATGTTTATATGTTCTTATTAATTATAATCGATGAATAAAATTATATTAATACTCATCTCGATATCATCTATATACTCACAATGTAACGCAAATAATTGGCAAACTTACTATAGCAACGATGGGCACAATATGAAAGCTTGCAATCTTGTAGGCGCAGATCTTTCTGGGGAAAATCTTACTGAAGCGAATCTTGAAGGCGCAGACCTCTCTGGTGCAAACTTAAAGGGTGCAAACTTAAAACTGGCAAAATTAATTTCAGTAAATCTTTCTAAAGCCCAGCTCAAAGGTGCTGATATCACAGGTGTAACTTTTAACAAGTCAAATCTTTCAGGTATAGATTTTTCAGGTTCTGATCTTAGGGGTCCTAAAAACTTTTGGGATGTAAATTTTACTAATGCAAATCTTGAAAATGCTAACCTAAGTGGAAATTATGATAATGCAAACGTAAAAGGGCAGGTCCTCTGGAGGGCAAATCTTACGGGAGCAAATCTTAAAGGTGCAAAGCTAGATGGCTCTTACTTAAAAGAAGCTACTCTTGTTCAAGCAGATTTAACAGGAGCAGAGCTCAGAAATACCGATCTGCAGCACACTAATCTTTCTTTTGCTCTACTTGTTGATTCAAAGTTTTCTGGCGCAGATCTTAAAGGATCTATAATTAAAGACGCGATTATTTCAAAAGTAAAATTTATTAAGGTAAACTTAAATGGAGCAGACTTATCCGGATCGAGTATAAATATGGTAGATTTTAGGGGATCGCAGCTAGTAGGAGTGCGCTTTCCAAAAGATATTGGAAAATCAATTTTGTCCGGAGCTAATCTGAAAGGTGCAATACTAAGTGGTACAAACCTTAGTGGTTCTGAATTAATAAATACAAATCTTCAAAATGCAGATCTTCGAGGAGCAAATCTTAAGGGAAGCATCTTAACCGGAGCAGATCTTACAGCAGCTAACCTTGAAAGAGCAAACCTTCAAAAGGCTGATCTTAGTAAGGCAGTACTTAAAGGCGCGAATCTGTTAGGTGCTCAATTAAATGGCGCCAATCTCGATGGAATTATAAGAAAATAAATATTAAAAAGAGTTAAACTATGAAAAAAATATTATTAATCAGCTTATTAATGTTCTGTAGTTGTAGTCAAGAATCATCAAAAGTTGAATATCTTCAATCTGATGAAAACGAAAGAAATAATTATCCATTCTCAGAAGCTGTCAAAGTAGGAGAAATTTTATATTTATCAGGTCAAATAGGAACAAGCGCTAAGAATGAAGGTGGTTTAGTATCTGGAGGGATAAGAGAAGAAACACGTCAAACCATGTTAAATATTAAAAACACACTTGAAAAATATGGCTCTAAAATGGATGATGTCATTAAATGCACATGCATGCTTGCTGATATAAAGGAATGGGGAGCGATGAGCGAAGAATATGTAAAATTCTTTCCTAATCATAAACCAGCAAGAAGTGCCTTTGCAGGAACTGGATTAGCATTAGGAGCTAGGGTTGAAATAGAATGTATTGCGAAAATCGATTAATCAGATAAATAATTAATCTAAAATAGAGTTATTTATTCTCATCTTCTGGGGGTGGGAGAATATTCAGCATTTCAACTTGAAATATCATTACTGCCATAGGGCCTCCGGGTCCATCTCCTTGCCCATATCCTAAATGTCCAGGAATAAAAAATTGATATATTGCTCCAGGACTCATTAATAAAAGCCCTTGTGATAGTCCAGGCACAACTCTTGATACTGGAAAATTTGTCGGCTCACCGCGATCATAAGAACTATCAAACTTAGTTCCATCAATTAATTTCCCAATATAGTGAATATTTACCCAATCAGATGTTTGAGGTTTGGGGCCATTTGCTTCTTTAATAACTTTATATTGTATACCGCTCTTATGATCAATAACACCTTCTTTTTTTGCGTTTGCATCTAAGAACTTTCCACCTTCAATTGTATTTAATTTCTCAAGATCCAAACGATATTTAGGAACCGTAATATCATTGTATTTCTTTATTACAGCGAGTCTTTCTACATCAGTGAGATATAGATCTTTATCTTCAAAATAATCATTTATACCATTAGTTAACATCTCAAGATCTACATCTCTAAACTCTTGTTTAAGACGAGTTGCAAGATCTAGGCCAATAGCATAGCTAACTGAATCTATGTGACGATCGAGTCTAATATTTGTCGATTTTGTCTGATTATTATTTTTGTTATTGCTACAACTGGATAAACTGAAGGATATAGCAAATAGATAAAATATAAATTTCATTTTTCTCCCTGAATGATACTTGAAATCTCACTCTAAGTTATCCTTCCTTCAAAATCATAATTTCATGTATTTAATTCTAAAATAAAGACAGTTAAATTCTCGCGCAATGTTTGAAGCAATTATTAAAGATCCAACGATTTTCGAAATTACACTTGTCTTAATTGTGCTTGCTGGTATAGCATTTTGGCAAAACTTGAAACAAGTTGCTGCGATTTTAGGTGGAATTTATTTTATGTATTTAATTTTTATAATGACTTCTTACTCAAATGATTCCGTGACTTTAATTGTAGAAGAAAAAGTTGAAAATAAGAAAATTAATATCGATAGTGTTAATATTGTGGAAAAGGAAAGTATTGAAGTGGATGTTCCAATTACTAAAGTTGAGGATAAAAAAGATATATCAACAAATGATGATGAATCATTTGTTCAAGTGGAAAATGAACCTAGTGCTCAACGTATCGATATCGATCAGCCAATAAAGGTATTAAATATATCTTTTGGGACCGGAGTGGCGAATAGAGAGCTTGAAGGAAAAAACAGAACCTTTACAACTGATACAAATAGAATATATTGTTTTTCTGGAATTCAAAATAGGCGTACAGATACAAAATTATTTCATATATGGTATCATGAAGGTGAATTAAAATCAAAAATTTTGTTAAATGTAGGTAAATCATTTAATTGGAGGACATGGAGTTATATCAATGTTTACGAAAATAGGGTAGGAGAATGGTTTGTAGTGGTAGAAGACATGTTGGGTATACGACATGACTCGCTCTCATTCACTATTTCTAGTTCAAATTGATAATGACTTTTATTAAAAATCTTTATCATTGGGTTTTAAAGTGGGCTGATTCAAAATATGGCGGATTAGCTTTAGGAGTAATGGCACTAGCAGAAGCTTCTTTTTTCCCAATTCCACCTGATGTGCTCCTTATTGCTTTATGTTTAGGAGCCCAAAACAAATCTTTCAAGTTTGGGTTAATTTGTTCTATAGGATCAATAATTGGAGCAATAATCGGATATGGTATAGGCTCTTTTTTGTGGTGGAGTTCTCCAGGTGTATTTACGTCACTTGCAAATTTCTTTTTTGATATAATACCCGGATTTTCTACAGACGTATTCTATTCTATAAAAGATCAATATGAGGAATGGAACTTTTGGATAGTCTTTACTGCCGGATTTACTCCAATTCCTTTTAAGATATTTACAATTAGTGCCGGCGCATTTGATATAAACTTCATTTTATTTATAATAGCCTCAACATTTAGCCGAACTGCAAGATTTTTTATAGTTAGTGGCCTTATATGGAAATACGGTAAACCTATTGAAAAATTCATTGATAAATATTTTAATCTCTTAGCTCTGATTTTTACCTTGCTATTATTTGGTGGTTTTCTATTAGCTAAAATATTTTTTTAATTGAGTATTGATAGCTTAGACAAAAATCTCAAATTAAATTCATACTTAGAAATCGGGGTGTAGCGCAGCCCGGTTAGCGCAGGTCGTTCGGGACGACGAGGTCGGAGGTTTAAATCCTCTCACCCCGACGCAATCGTTAAAATTAGGTTTAAAACCTGGAATAATGGCATATAATCATAAAAATATCGAAAAAAAATGGCAGGATTATTGGGAATCCAATAAGGTCTTTAAAACTACTGATGATAGCGATAAGCCAAAATACTATGTTTTAGATATGTATCCGTACCCATCTGGCGCTGGACTTCATGTAGGTCATCCTCTAGGATATATTGCTACAGATATTATAGCCCGTTTTAAGCGTCATAAAGGTTTCAATGTACTTCATCCTATGGGTTGGGATGCTTTTGGTCTCCCAGCAGAGCAATATGCCATTAAAACAGGTACCCACCCATCGAAAACCACTCGTGAAAATGTAATAAATTTTAAAAGACAAATTAAAATGTTAGGTTTTTCATATGATTGGGATCGTGAAATAAATACAACCGATCCTGATTATTATAAATGGACTCAGTGGATATTTCTTCAATTATATAAAAAGGGTCTAGCCTATGAAGCAGAGGTGCCTGTCAATTGGTGCCCTGAATTAAAAGCTGTTCTTGCTAACGAAGAAGTTGTTGATGGGAAATCTGACATAGGTGGTCATCCTGTTTTACGTGTTCCAATGCGGCAATGGATGTTGAAAATTACTGATTATGCCGAATCTCTACTAGACGGCCTAGATGACCTTGATTGGCCTCACAGTGTAAAAGAATTGCAAAGAAATTGGATTGGACGATCTGAAGGTGCACATATTGATTTTGAAGCGCCATCTATCAAGGAGCATATAAGAGTATTTACCACTCGTCATGATACATTATTTGGAGCAACGTACATGGTTATTGCTCCTGAACACCCCTTGGTTAGTAAATTGGTAACTGATGGGAAAAAAGAAGCAGTAGAGAAATATATAGATGAAGCATCTAATAAATCCGATTTAGATCGAACGGATCTCAATAAGGACAAAACTGGTGTATTTTTAGGAGATTATGCTATAAATCCAGTTAATAACGCAAAGATGCCTATTTGGATATCTGACTACGTAATTATGGGTTATGGAACAGGTGCCATTATGGCTGTACCAGGCCAAGATCAGAGAGATTGGGATTTTGCGAAAAAATTTGACTTAAATATTATTAGAACAGTAGAAACGAACGATAAGTTTAATGGTGAAGCGTACTCTGGTGATGGTCCAGCTATTAATAGCGATTTTTTAGATGGACTATATATCGCAGATGCAAAAGAAAAGATTATTAAATGGTTGGAAGAAGAGAATAAAGGAGAGAGAGCAGTCCAATACAAATTACGTGACTGGCTTTTTTCCCGCCAAAGATATTGGGGCGAACCAATTCCGATCATTCATAAAGATGGAAAACCCGTTCCGTTGGATGAATCTGAACTTCCATTGGAATTACCTGAAATAGATAAATATGAACCTAGTGGCACAGGAGAATCTCCTTTAGCAAATATAAATGAATGGGTTGAGGTAAGAGGTGCAAATAAAGAAATAATAGGACTTAGAGAAACAAATACTATGCCACAGTGGGCTGGGTCATGTTGGTATTATTTAAGGTTTATAGATCCCATTAATCCTGAAAAAGGTTGGGACACTCAAAAAGAAAAATACTGGATGCCAGTAGATTTATATATTGGAGGAGCTGAGCACGCAGTCTTACATTTATTATATTCACGGTTTTGGCACCACGTATTGTATGATTTAGAATTAGTGTCCACAAAAGAACCGTTTAAAAAATTATTTAACCAAGGAATGATATTAGGCTCAGATGGTGTAAAAATGAGTAAATCACGTGGAAATGTGATCAATCCTGATGATACGGTTGATATTTATGGATCGGATTCATTAAGAATTTATGAGATGTTTATGGGACCTCTGGATAAGGGAAAACCATGGAGCACAAGCGGATTGCAGGGCTGTTCTCGATTTATTAAGAAACTGTGGGGAATTTTAGTAGATGATGATGGCAATATATCTAAAAATATAACAGATATTGAATCTGATAAAAAAACTAACCAATTGTTACATCAGATGATAAAGAAAGTATCAAATAACTTACGAAAACTCCATTTTAATACTTGTGTTTCTGAATTCATGATATTTACAAACCATATTCAAAAGCTTGATGAGGTTAATCGTGAATTAATAAAAACATTTATAATACTTATAAATCCGTTCATGCCGCATTTAGCACAAGAATTATGGGAACTTAGTAATGAAAACAATGAATTGTCATACGAACCTTGGCCAAAATATGATAATCAATTAACACAATTAGATACTATTAAAATTGCCGTTCAAATAAATGGAAAACGGCGTTCTGAAATTGATATTTCTCCAAATGATTCTGAATCAGAAGTGATAAACAAAGCTAAGAATGATGATAAAGTTTCTATATTTATTGAGAGCAAGGAGATAATTAAAGAAATCTATGTTCATCAAAAGATAGTAAATCTCGTTATTAAATAATTAAGACTGATAGTAGTTTTTTTATTTAATCAACATATAGGTAGTAGATGTATATTTATAATATATGAACTATTATACATAACATATATTATAGATCATTTATTGCATTTTCCCTGAATTCAGATAACTGATCATTAGGACCTATTAAAATAATCTTTGAATCAGACTCAATTAATTCATTAAGTCCAGGATTTAGCTTAGTATTTGTTTTATTCTGTATCAATTATCATTATCCTTTATTTTAGATTATCTTTCATCCATTTAAGATACTCATTACTTCCATCATCAATATTTATTACAAGAATTTCAGGTAATTCATAAGAATGATTTTTTTTAATTAATTTTTCAATAGAAGATTTATATTTTATATCTGTCTTTATCATTAATTGAAATTCAGATTCAGACTCAAGTTTTCCTTGCCAATAATATAATGATTCTTCAATTGGAATGATATTGACGCATGCCGCTAGTTTATTATTAATAATTCTTTTAGCTAAGCTCTTTGCATTTTCTTTATTGTCTATGGAAGTATAAATAACAATAGGATTCATATTAAAATTTACATCTGATGGATAACTGTCAGCAAAAGAATCCAATAGTTTGGCTATAATAGATACAAAAAAAAGTTTTAATTTATATTTTACTTGCGCCCGTAGCTCAGCTGGATAGAGCGTTAGATTCCGGTTCTAAAGGCCGGGGGTTCGAATCCTCCCGGGCGCACTTTATTAGTTAATGAAATTATTAACTATAGTGCTATCAATTGTTTCACCTGTTGGATCAAGCTCTAACAGAGTATTTAATAATTTATATTGTTTCTCACCCTTCTTATAAACTTCAGAATAAGGTTTTTCGCTAAAAGAAACCATTGAATATCTTGGAATAAACTTGTTTGGAATCCTTTGTTCAAGGGCGAATTCTAATTTTCTTTGAGCTTGATATTTTGATTTATTTACAGAATCACGCATTTCCTCATAATTTTCTATAGCCATATCCGCGATTGCGTGACCATTTTTAACATGTTGATTTGAAAAAGAAGAAAATATCTTTTTCCAATTATTTTTATATTTCTTAATTAATTGATTTAATATTGTACAATCTTGAAAAGAAGCATTCATTCCTTGACCAAAAAAAGGAACGATTGCATGAGCCGCATCTCCTATTAATGCTGCGCTTTCATCGAAATGCCATGGATTTAAATATATAGTTGCAAGTTCACCAATAGGATTGTTGATAAATTCCCCATGAAGTGATGGTATAAGCTCCAAAACATCAGCAAAATGTGTTTTAAATAGCTTTGTCACATCATTCTCAGATTCTATGGTTTCAAAGCTAGTATCGCCTAGTGTCGGCATAAATAATGTACAAGTAAATGATTTATCCATATTTGGAAGTGCTATAAGCATAAAATTTCCTCGTGGCCAAATATGTAATGCATGAGGCTCTATTCTGAATCCATTTGATGATGGTGGTATAGTTAATTCTTTATAGGCATGTCCCAAAGGTTTCTTGACATATTTTGCATTTGTTTTATTAATCATTTCATTTCTTAAAGCTGAAGAAGATCCATCGCATCCAATCACTCGTGTAAAAGATTTTTTATTACTATTATTAAAGAATAAAAGTTTTTTACTTAAATCAACACCTGTTAGATCATGATCAAAAAAGAATTGAACTTTATCTGTCTCTTCAGCCACTGTAATTAATTTTTTATTTAATTCTGCACGTGATATAGAATAGATAACTTCATCATTTCTTTGTCCATATGGCTGAAGAGAGGTTTTGCCATCTAGGTCATGTATCATTCGCCCTTTCATAGGTATCATCAAAGGTTTGATTTCTTCATATACGCCAACTTCTTTAAGTGCTCTTATCCCTCTTATCGATAGTGCCAAATTAATGGACCTTCCTGCAGGAATATTTTTTATCCTCATATCACGTCGTTTTTCGTATATATCTACGTTGTATCCATGGTGAGTTAAATATGTTGCCATTAAAGGTCCTGAAAGACCAGCTCCAATTAAAGTGATTTTATTATTATGCATTAATGGAGTCTTTTAAAATTTCAACTACATTAAATATATCTAAATAGGTATTAAATAAAGGATGTGGTGCAAACCTCATGACATTTGGCTCGCGCCAATCGCATACTACCCCCTTTTCAGTTATAGATATAAAGGTTGAATGTCCATTTGGCACTATAAGAGAAAGTTGACAACCATGTTCATTAGGGGTAATAATTTTAATTTGTGGCAGGTTTTCTTTAATTAGATAAGCTAGATAATTTGATATTAGTTGCCCTTTTTTACTTACTTTATCCATTCCAACTTTGTCAAAAATATCCATCGATGCAATTAAGGGAGCCATGCCAAAGATAGGCGCATTACTTATTTGCCAACTCTCAGCAGTATCGATTGGTTTAAAATTACGATTCATTTCGAAACGCGTTGATTTGTCATTTCCCCACCACCCTTCAAGTCTTGGTCCATTCCATTTATGATGTTTTTCATGAATAAATATTCC
>CAYRYZ010000041.1:0-5406 GCA_964428745.1 uncultured bacterium
GCTGTTGAATTAATGAATATTGGTTGGAATTTTCGCAGGGAGCATCTTCGACCACCATACAGAGTTCATTATATAGTAACAGATGGTGGTGATCAACCAAATGTTGTTCCTAAGAATGCCTCTGTATGGTATTATTTAAGAGAATTAGATTACGAACATATTATGCAGCTTTTTGACTATTCAAATCAAATTGCTGAAGGAGCTGCGATGATGACCGATACTAAGCTCATATCAACGAGGATTCTAGGCTCAGCATGGCCGAGACATTTTAATGAACCTATTGCTAGAGCGATGTATTCGAATATTAAAGAAGTAGGGCTTCCTAAATGGGATAAAAATGACCAAGCACTTGCTAAAGCTGTTCAAAAAGAAGCTGGTAACAAAGAAATTAAAGGTTTACCAACAAAGCTGGACACTTTAAGAGGGCCTGTTTCAAAATCAAATAACTGGGGAGGTGGATCTGATGATATTGGTGATATCAGTTGGACTGTTCCAACTGTGACACTGCGATATCCTTCAAACATACCTGGGCTTCCGGGCCATAATTGGTTGAATGGTATTGCAATGGCGACACCCATTGCTCATAAAGGTGCTGTCGCTGGTGCAAAAGCTTTAGCTATGACTTTAGTCGATCTTTATACAGATAAATCTTTAGTCAAGGATGCTAAAAAATATTTTAAGGATCAAACTAAAGATACAAAATACCAGCCAATGATTAGTAAATCTGATAAGCCTGCAATTGAATTAAATGAAAAAATTATGTCAACATATAGGCCTGAGATGAAGAAATATTATTATAACCCCAAAAAATATGATAATTACTTAGATCAGTTAGGTATAAAGTATCCAACTTTAAAAAAATAAACGCTTTATCCGATTATTTAATCGCTTAATAATTTTATTGATACCCTATTTTTATAGTTCTAAAGTAATTGATGAAAATTGGCAATATGAGATTTGAATTAATCAAAAATATAACATTTAACAGTATCAATGTTTGAATATTCAATAATTCACATTCTGCAAGTACTAATAGCTTTATTTCTAGGTATTGCCATGACACAATCTGGCTTTGATAAGATTATTGATTGGAAAGGAAATAAATCATTCTTAATTGAACATTTTTCTAAAACATTTTTATCACAATTCGTTACACCTCTCTTACTAGTAGTTCTAATATTAGAACTTGCAGGTGGAATTATCTGTTTTATTGGTGTAGGAGAAGTTTTTATTTATAATAATAATCAATTAATTAAGGTAGGATTAATTATTATAGCAATTGATCTAATATCACTCTTTTTTGGGCAACGACTCGCAAAGGATTATGATGGTGCTGCAGTCTTAGTCAATTATTTTATATTAACAATTATTGGTTTATTGACTTTTACGATATAAAATTTTTTTTCTTTTAATATGGTTGGATCAATAAGGCTACGTGTGTTCGAATTGACTCTATTAGATTTCCAACTCTTAAGTTTTCATTAGGACTATGTTGATTATTATCAGGATTAACTGTTGGTACCGTAACTGCCGGAACGTTAAGGGTATTGACAAAAGGGGATATGGGAACAGATCCTCCAGAAGTCCTCTTGATAATAGGCTCTTCACCAAAACCATTTATTAGTGCGGCTCTTAGCCAATCGGCTATTTCTGAATTAACAGGCGTTCTAAATGCTAAGTAACCAATTCTATGATTAAATGTAATAATTTTATTATGCTTAGCTCTTTCACTATCAGTTGGATCGCGGTCAATAATATAATATCCTTCAGATTTAATGTGATTTTTTATCAATTTTACCATTCGTTTTGGATCAGTCTCTTTTACTAATCGTACATCGATTTCAGCTAGTGCAAAAGATGGAATAATTGTCCTGACTTCTTTTTCTACCCAACCTGATTTCATACCACGTACATTTAAAGAAGGATACTGGATTGATTCTTGATATGTATTAGCAACTTGGTCTGGCTTTGAAAAACCTATTGATCTTCTAATTTTATCTTCATCATCTGGAACGGCTGACATAATTGAGCGCGCTTCTTCTGATATAGTAACACCATCATAATATCCAGGAATCGTTACTTTTCCATTGTCGTCTTTCATTGAAGCAATCAATTGGCTAAGTCGAACTGCGGGGTTTGGCACATAGTTACCATAGTGGCCACTATGTTGAGGAAATTTTGGTCCTTGGACCTTTAATTGGATTGTAACAATACCTCGTGCACCAAATGTTAAAGTAGGTTTATTTGAAGGATGGCGCGGGCCATCTAAAATCACTAATCGATCTGCTTTCAATTTATTTTTGTATCGTTTTACAGCAGGTGGAAGATTTGGCGAACCCATTTCTTCTTCCATATCCATAATTACTTTAATATTATAATTGGGTAAAATCCCTTTATCAGCTATGATATCTAATGCAATTAAAAAAGTATTAATGGGTCCTTTGGCATCAGAAGCAGAGCGTGCAAAAATTCGCCAATCATCATCGTAATTATCATATAATGATTCCCATGGAATAGATTTCCAGTCATCTTTTTTTGTTTGTTTTTTTAATGTGGGTACAAACGGTCCTTCCTGAAACCACTTCGAAGGATCTACAGGTTGACCATCTATTTGTATATAAAATAAAACCGTTTTGTTTGCACCAGGGTGTTCTCTTTCAGCTAAAATTAAAGGAAGTCGTTTTGTTTTTAAACGCTCAGTTGTAAACCCTCTTTTTTTAAACGCTTTCTCGCACCAAAGCATATTTGGTTCGAGTTCATCTGGCTTGTTAGCATCATTAGGCAATGATAGGAATTCTCGATATTCTTTGAATACGTCCTGAGCTTTCTCACGCGATAAAGTATTGATTTCGTTCATGTTTAAGGTCTGAGAAAAAATAAATTGTAAACTTAGGATCGTAATAAAAATGATTTTATTAATCATAGTGCACTCTCTTAATTATATGGTTAGAATTTAATTGTCAAATAAATCAATATTTTTATTTTTTCTGCATTGTAATAGAATTATTTTTAATTCTCAATATTAATCAGTGAGGTTCAAGTGAAGAAAATTACTTTATTATTATTATCCATATTTATTTTTGGTTGTTCATCGTCTAATGATGATGGAGCTAAAGTACCCCTAGGTAAAATTGCTAAACAATTTGAAAAAAATGCGAATTTACTTATTGAAACTGCTATTTCAGATACAGACGGTTTTGAAAGATTAGCTGAAATGTGCGATACGTTTGGTCCAAGATTTAGTGGTACTGATAATCTAGAGAATGCAATTGATTGGATTCTTGATGAAATGAAAAAGGACGGTTTGGATAATGTTCATGGCGAAAATGTTATGATACCGAAATGGACTCGAGGCAATGAGTATGCGCAAATGATATCACCGTGGAAAAAAGAACTTCATATGCTGAGTTTAGGAGGAACAATAGCTACTGGTCCTAAAGGCGTAATTGGCGAGGTTATCGTAGTTAATAATTTTGATGAATTAAAAGAACGTGCTAAAGAAGCAAAAGGTAAGATTGTTTTATTTAATGTCCCTTTTGATGGATATGGTAAAACAGTTCAATACCGATCAAATGGGGCGGTAGCAGCGTCAAAAGCTGGCGCTATTGCTAGTCTTATTAGGTCTGTTGGTCCATATTCAATGAATACTCCTCATACTGGAAACAGTCGTTATGAAGATGGTGTTAAAAAAATACCACATGCAGCAATTACCGTGGAAGATGCAGCCATGATTGGTCGGATGGTCTCTAGAGGACAAACAGTTAAAGTAAAACTTTACACTGAAGGTAAAATGGAAGCTGATTCACCATCAAGAAATGTAGTGGCTGAAATTAAAGGATCCCAATATCCAGACGAAGTCATTGTACTGGGTGGTCATATTGACTCTTGGGACGTGGGTCAAGGCGCAATGGACGACGGTGGTGGCTGTGTAGCTGCTTGGCAGGCTGTAAAATTAATTAAAGATTTAGGTCTTCGCCCTAAGCGTACTGTTCGTGTAGTTATGTGGACTAATGAAGAAAATGGACTTCGTGGTGGTAACGCCTATCGAGATGCTCATATAGATGAGCTTGAAGATCATGTGCTCGCAATGGAATCAGACGGTGGGGTGTTTAAACCCAAAGGATTTGGTTTTACTGGATCAGATGAATCTTTATCTATTTTACAAGATATTGGAACACTGCTTTCATCAATTGAGTCAGGAAATATAAAAAAAGGTGGAGGAGGCGCAGATATTGGCCCCATCATGAGGGAAGGTGTGCCTGGAATGGGACTTAATGTAGATGGTTCGAAATATTTTTGGTATCATCATACGAATGCAGACACTTGGGATAAGTTAGATCGGGATGAATTTAATCAGTGTGTTGCAACTATGGCGGTCATGGCATATGTAGTGGCAGATATGGATATGAAACTGCCTCGCTAAATGATTTTAATTAACAATATTAATATTAGACTGTAACTTTATTATCCGAACGCCACACTCTTGAAGCAAAAAAATATAATATATCTTTTTTTATTCTCTTTTGGTATTCTATTAGGTCAGAATACTAGAGCAACTATTCAATCGGGTCCAATTGATTATATAGATACATTGCCCGAACGCCCGCTATGCGCAGTTCCAACTTTAACAAATGATTTTATTACGTCGCATCTTGAAAGAATGAAACGTGATTATCCAGAGGTATATAGTAAAATGCAAAATCCTCCAATATTAAGCAAAACATCAAATATTGGATCATTTGAAAAGTTTTGGGTGATGGTAGATGATGGACAGGGAGGTCAAAAGTCGGAAGAAATTGTAGCTGAGTTATTGGCCAAAGGAGATTATACTGCAATATGGGCAGATACAAGCAAGATTAATGGATCACCAAATATTTCAAAGTCCCTAGCTGATCAGTATATAAAGTTATTAGAAGAAAGTACACCATTGGGATCAAGAGATACTACCAAGGGAGTCTATCAATTGGAACTAGAGTATTTTGGTTCACCACCTAATAAAGATGGCGATGGAATTGTGGATTTTCTTTTTGCTGATATTTATTCTGGAGCTGGTGGCTATTTTTATTCCTTAGATCAAACGAACGGCACAGGAAGCAACCGTCGTGATATTGTATATATTGATACATATGCTAGCATATCCTATACTGAAGGAACTCTAAGTCATGAACTACAACATTTGATCCATTATAATTATGATCCCTATGAAACAATTCATTTCAATGAGGGGCTTAGCGAAGTGGCGACAATTGTTTGTGGAGGTGGATATATTTCACATGCCCATTATTTGAATCAAGCTGATCAAATTAACTGGGCATGGGCAGGCACAGCGGCTGATTATTCAATGGCTTCATTATTCGTATTGTATTTTGTAGAACAATTAGGAGATAAATCAATTAAAGACTTCAT
>CAYRYZ010000041.1:5506-8967 GCA_964428745.1 uncultured bacterium
TCAACAGATTCTATGGAGATTACCTTCACATCTACAGGATCCTTTACTCCGAAATATAGATCTTTAGAATTTAATGATTCATCATTAGTTGTAAATAAGCTTACTGATGGAACAAAACATTTGCTTTATCACGATAGCCTAAAGGTAAATAGTGCTTCTTTCGTTGTTGTGAGCACTGAAAACACTTCTATGAGCTATAATTATGTCTCAGATGGAACGGATGCATCTGGTTGGACAGGTTTTGAAGAAATTGTCTATGATGACGGTGAAGCTGATTTATTTACTACTTCAGATGGCAGTGAGTTCGGTTGGCTTGGTTGGGGTAATGATTTTGAAGGTCGGGGGTGGGGTATGAGATTTGATCCAAAAATGAGTGTAAATCAGTTAGTCGAGCTTAAAGTAGTTGTTGGATTTGATCAGGAATTTTCTGGCTCAGGGACACCTGCAAATGCTGATAAAGATTTTAATGTCCATTTTTTTGAGATTATCGATACACTTGGAAACGTAAAACCTGTTGCCGATCCAATTAAATGGTCGACATCTAGAGCAGATATTACTGGAAACTGGAGCACAATAGATCTAACACCCTATAAGGAGCAGTTATCAAACTTAGGTGAGATTGTTATTACTATTGTTGAAGATGATACTATTGGCACTTATTTTGCGATGGATAAAAATATAAATGGTAAAAATTATACTTATGCATATAACTATGATGGCGATCAGACATTAAGCTCGCTATCAAACTTTAGTGTTAGTGGATCTTCTTTAGCTGGGTGGAATTATATGTTCCGTGCATCTTTTTATATTTCAGATCAAACTCTTCCAAAATTGAGTGCAGGCTATATGCAGCATTCGGTTTTTACAGATGTTATGAAAATTTACGTGTTAGGTAATTCCGTAATGAGTGCGGAAAATATGACAATTACTGCAAATAATGCAGGGTACGAAAGTATCTTAGAAACTCTTCCTGTCGCCTCTAATGATTCATTACTGATGGTAGAACAGTACAAATTAAGCACATCTGGAACACTTGATATTACAGTTAGAGGGACTATGCGCTATGGCAGAAGCAATATTGATACAACTTTCAAATATAATGTGAATTTTACTTCTTCGAAGATAGGAGGTGACATTGCCTCTCGGGATGGAAAATATACCATGTCCATTCCAGAAGAGAGCTTAGAGGAAGATATGTATTTAGTTACGGGCATGGATTTATCTTTACCTGGTTCAGAAAAATTGTTTAGATCTGATAATTTATCAAAAATATATACAATAGGTCCTGTAGGTAAACAGTTAGTTAAAGGTGCACATGTATCGATTTCATTAGATGGACTAGATCATAATGCTGTTTCCATAGGGTACTGGGATGGAGATGTATGGTGTGAAATCAAAAGTGACCTATCAGCTAATGGCATGAATATTGAAGGAATTGGAACTCATTTGGGGCATTATACCCTTATTTCTAGAGGTAGTGGTAAACCGCTAACTATAAACGAACTAAATTCAATACCAACTTCTTATTCTCTCAATCAAAACTATCCCAACCCATTTAATCCTGAGACAAGAATACATTATGATTTGCCTGAAGGGGGTCATGTATCATTAGTTGTTTATGATTTGCTTGGAAGAGAAATAATTAAGTTAGTTGACCAAATTCAATCACCGGGTCGATATAATATTTTGTGGAAAGGCGATGATGCATTTGGAAACCCAGTTAGTAGTGGTATTTATATTTATCAAATGAATTCTGGACCTTTCAAACATACAAAAAAGATGATTATATCTCGATGAAGTTCAAACATATATATTACTTTTTAATTGTTAGCTTATTGATGATCACTGCTTGTGATGAAAAAAAGGAAACTATTTTTGATGTTCAATTTGATCAAACAGAGGTTCAATTTGGTAAAATAGAGATTAATCAATCGGTTGCAAAAAAGGTTCGCATTAAAAATACTGAAAACTCTACTGATACTTTTGTTGGTACAATCAAAATTTTGGATTCTCCCGCCTTTACGATGGATTTTAGTGGCGTTTTAACTCTCCAGAAGAATGAATCAAAGGAAGTGTATGTGACATTTCGTCCAACAAATGGGCAAAGTTATACAGGGAAAATGAATATTCTTGATGAAGATGAGAATTTTATATCTGAAATGTATCTTTATGGAGAAGGAGCCACGCCAGTTTCATTCACTTATGACAAATCAAAATTAGAATTTGGTTTAGTTAATTCTGGCGACACAAAATCATTAGATATTTCGATCACTAATAACGCATCATCTGGATTTGACTTAGAATTATCACTCAGTATTCCAATAAGTGATTTCACCATAGCAAATAACATGCAATCTTTAACTTTATCGCCCGGTATAACTGAAAAAATAACTATACAATACTCTCCTACAGTTACAACTTCAAGCAAATCACTCCGAATTAATCATAATAGTTCAGTACGTCCCAATCCATCTGAAGTTCAATTGACTGGAATTATGGATGAAACTTCAAGTATTCTATCATCTATAAAAGATGGTTGGACGCAATTTGAGAGTGGAAAATATTCTGATAGCCGCCAGTCATTTAATAATGCGATGAACAAAGCACGTGTACATACAGCATATGATAGTATTTATGGCGAATCAATGCATGGTAGAGGTTGGGCAGCATTATTTAATACTGCGTCAAATAATAATGCACTAGCAGCATATAATGATTTTGTTGCTACAGCAAAAGATTATAATAATAAAGTATCCGATGCTAGCCTACTTGATTGTTTGGCGGGAAAAGCAATCAGTGGAGTTTTAATTGGTTCAAGTATTGAACGTTATCAGTCAGTAGTGTCAGCTGCAACTGCCGTCTTATCAGATAGCCAATATTATGAATTCTCACATAAAGGCTCTGTTAATCACAAAGATGTTCGTATGGCTTTAATTCAGGCACATTATTATTTAGGTAATTATAAAGAAGCAGCTCAACATATGGATATTCTTGACCCATCAAATGCTCCACATCCAACTGACGCAGCATTATTATTAGTAGCTATACAAACCATTTCTGGTTCGCTTTAGTATTATATTAATCAAATAGCGATTTTCGCTTATTACGTTTTTTCTCTGCTTGTCTTTTTTTCCTATTTTTCCACCACTTCACCGGTTTACTATTGAGGATAGGTAGAATATATGGTTCTCCTTTTTTATAGGCCCATTCATTGAAGGAGAAAACGAACATCCTTTTTGGAAACAAGGTTTGTTCATCTTTAGGTGTAAAATAGTTAGATCTACGATCCATATACCAATCATATCCAATCCATCCTAAAGTAATTATAGAGAATGATGTAATCATTGGGAAATAACCCTTACCCGATTGTTTATTAATACTAAAACTTGGTAAGTAAGGTTTGAGTATTGGACTAAATGATTTGGTCTGCAATATTTGCAGTCCTATAATACTTCCATAAA
>CAYRYZ010000041.1:9067-11879 GCA_964428745.1 uncultured bacterium
TTCATTGATCGACTTTGATGTATAAGTATGCCATAATCATTATATATCATATAAGTATTCTCAATTGGAATTGAATCTCTAGTAAGTTCACCGGAGTAAGTGTAAAAAACACTATCTCGTAAGATCGAATCAACAATGACAGTGTTTGCTTTTCCATCAAGTTCTACAATAATATGCCGAACATTTATTGAATCTGGCTCTATTGGTTCAGTAGGTATACGTCTTCTATACATTCGTGTTGAATCAACATAGTCAGCTATTTCATACTTTGGGAATTCGACAATGTTATATATAGTTCCAAGGTTCAAGTTTTTTTCTTTTAACCGTATACGTTTAGATATTCCAATTCGAGTCCCTAAATCAACATTAATTATATATTCTCCAGGTAAAACTTCATCAAACCTAAATTTTCCACCGCCAAATCGTTTTAAAAATTTTCTAGATGTCCGTGTAGTTAAAATCAGTTTTTCATTAGTATCTAGAAGAGTGACTTCCGCATCACCGACGATGACGCCATTCCCATAGGCTACTTTACCTAATATCGAGTATTTATCTTTGATTTCTTCAAGTAGGGTATCGCTTTTAACAGCAATAGTAGTTGAATCTTGAGCATACAATGATAATTGTAACAGAGATACCGTGAATACTAATATAATAGTTCTAGGCATTTTACAAATTAAGTTGCTTGATTTTCCCAATATAGACATCATGACAATAGAATGAAATTATCGTAATTTTGCATGATGAATAATAGAAAAGTTTATACTTCAAAATTAATATTAATGTATTGTTTTTTAGTTGGTGTCCTTTTATCCCAGCCCAAATTAAATATTCAATTAGGTGGTGGTTATTATAATCCTAAATTGATTGGTTTGGATCCAGACTCAAACAATGTAATCCCTTCAGGAAGTTTGTTATCAAATAACTTATTATTGAATTGGGGTGTACGATATCAAATATATCACAATATGCGATTAGGTTATACACAATCTCATTCATTACATTTTGGAAAAATTGGTAGTTCAAAGTATAGTCGCAATATCGCTTTTCGATCAATAAGCTTTGAAACCTTCTATTATGTGCGTGAAAAAATGGAATTAAATTTTACTCTAGCACCAATGATAAATAAGGGTAGAATATCTATTATAGATGAAAAAGCTTCTGCAGATATGGATACACTTTTAAGTAGCTATAACAACTCTAGCGTTAACCTTTCTACAGGTGGAACGATGAAAAAAACATGGCTGGGTTTTGCAAGCCATGTTGGGCTTAGATATTATTTCTCTAGTTTACTTTCTGTTGAAGGAAAAATTGGTTATTATAATTCAAGCTACAGCGAAAATAATTGGAAATTAGAAGGAGAGAAGGTGACAGGTCCAAAAATGAAAATTAAAGAATTGCCAATAATTCAATTTAATTTAATAATAGGATTATAAATACATTGATTCGTTTATCTAAATTTTATATATCTGTATATCTAGTTTGTTTTGCTGGCTCTATATTTTGTCAACAAAATATGATCTCAAATGATGAGTTAAAGAAAAATGTTGAATGGATTGGCACTTGTCAAACGGAAGTGATAGAGAAGGCAGAATTAAAAGGTCTAAATACCCTGAATTTGCAAGAAAAGATTAAATATTATATTGATACATTTCGTTGTGAATATAAAAATGAAGCAAAAAGAGTTCACCGACATATAGATCAAAAACAATTAAAAGAAGATGCTACAAAATCTGGAATATTCTATGGAAAATCAGGTAGTATAACGTATTGTACAATCGCTTTATTATTGTATATCACATTGACATAAAATTGAATAAGCTTAGCAAAATTCGCCCTATAATTACTTTTATTCTTTTATGTGTTCTTTCCAGCCTCTCTTATAGTCAATCTTTAGCTACTAACGATTATAATGCCACCTTGCGTATGAAATTAGCTATAGATAAAAACCCTGCGTTGTACCTAGATGAGCCTATATCTGCTGATCTAGAAAAAATTCATAAATCATGCAAAGTGTATATTTACCTATATGAGAAAAAATCAGATATTGAACTTGTTCAGCTAGGTGGAAATGAGGTTAAAATGAACGTTGAAAAAATGAAGAAGAAAATATATAATCCTAATCTACCAATTAAGACCAAGCAAAATATTCGATATCATTATTTTTCAGTTGGTAAAGATTGAATGAATTCATCACCTAGTTCATCAAGAATGATTTTAGATATTGCCTCTGCAATTTCATCATGTTTCATTCCATTAGATTCTAATTCTGCCCAGGACTCTTCCATCGTTTTAAGGTCTTTCTCTTTTGAGAATATTTCATCTAATACCGCTACAGGGACATTGAAGTCTTTTAAGCGTTGAAACATGTTTATTTTTTTGATTTCCATACTAAAAATTAAAACGGACTCACCGTAGACTAAAAGGAGTACTTCCATGGAAAAACATATCAAGACGATTTATGGATTATTAATTATTGGATTTTTAACAATTTCAATACAGTTATGGTATCAAACCAAAGCTATTGATGATCTAAATACAAAAATGGAGGCTGTAAGAGAATTATTATTCAGATTTGCTTAATTGATTTATAAATAAAAAAACCTAATTTTGCCCCTTAATATTTTAATAATAATAGATGGCGTCGTACCCAAGTGGTCTAAGGGATCGGTTTGCAAAACCGCCATTCGCCGGTTCGAATCCGGCCGACGCCTCATTAATTGTGCCCGGGTGATGGAATTGGTAGACATGACGGACTTAAAATCCGTTGGCTGAATAAGCCGTGGCGGTTCGAGTCCGCCCTCGGGCACTT
>CAYRYZ010000042.1:0-11776 GCA_964428745.1 uncultured bacterium
TAAATACACTATTTAGCTTATCACTTTTCGTTACTGGTGGTCATATAGTAAGTACTAATCTAAAATTACATCATTATAGCGATGATGATTATAAAGAAATTTTTCATCTAAAGAATAAAGCCTCAATTTCTAAGAATTGCACTAGACATTCTGAAGTGGAAGATATTAAAAAAACAAGACATCGTGGGCATAATGGTGTGCAAGAAACGAGATATAAAATAACTAAAAATGATGCCCTTGAAAAAGTGGAGAAAAAAGAAGAGAACTAAAACTTCATCTAATTACTTAAGAAAAGCCTCACCTAGCGTGGGGCTTTTTTGTTTTAGATATAGTTAATTTTATTGAGGAGAAGCATACTGGATGCACTCCAGTCGGGGGTACAAGCCTTTTAACGACATTAAATTGCTCTTTCACGACCATCTTTTCCTGCCTGATTCCTTAGATGCGCCCTTTAATTATTACACATGTTCTATTTTTTGACTTGTAACCCCATTATGACACCACTTAAATTTTATCGAGGACAAATGACTTCTTATACTCCAATTGAGATACATTAATTAGGAATATTTATGTTAAAACCAAAACGAAAAATTACTAGAAAAGAAATTGAAAAAGATCCGTTCCTTGAAGGGGTCTATTCACTTAGGCAACATTTTGAAAATAAGAAACAACAGTACCTCAAAATTGGGGGCGCTGTTATCACTGTCATTCTAATAGCGTTTTTTGTTAATCGAAATTCTGTGACAAATCAAAATGAGGCAGATCATGGAGTTGGTATCGGTATGGTTTACCTTAATAAAGGAGATTATCAAAATGCCATAATGCAGTTTCAGCAAATTGTAGATGAATATTCAAATACTGATGCTGGCTATAATGCCACTTTTTATATTGGAAAAATTTATTTTGATAGAGGTAATTACGATTTAGCTCTACCACATTTTGAGAGATTTATCTCAGGCAGCAACAACGATTTTATTTTGTCATCAGTATATGAATTATTATCTGCGATATATGAGAGTAAGGATAAATTTGACGAAGCAATATCCTATCAACAAAAATCTATCAATAAATCAATTTCAAAATTAGGTAATGCGTTCTCAAAACTTCGTTTAGCAAAATTATATATTCTTAATAAGAATAAAGAATTAGCTGTTAAATATATGGATGAAGTTCTTGATGCACATGAAGACAACTTTGAAATCAAAAAAGAATATGATTTTTTATATGGATTAATGGGTGGGGGATTATCTTGATATTGAATTAGTATTTGATAGACCTTTAATAAAATGTAAATTCTTTTGGTAAAAGTGGGCTCATGGGCCCACTTTTCTTTTAGTTAGGCTACTGTTATGGATAGAATAAATAATATAATTGCTGATATAATGCCAAAAGATTTGGTACTTATAGATTTGGTACAAGATAAATCTAGCATTCGAATTATTGTTGATGGTGCTAAGTCAGTTGATTTAGATACAACAGCTTATATAGCAAAAAAAATCAGAAATTCAGAATCATTAAATAAATACTTACCTGAAGATTTTCGACTTGAAGTGTCATCCCCTGGAATAGATTCTCCCTTGACGTATCCTTTTCAATATAAGAAAAATATTGGTCGTCAATTAAAGATCAAAGAATTGTCTACATCGAACGAAATTAAGGCAAAATTAACTCACGTTATAGAAGACGGTATCGTCGCAACCAATAATATAGGTAAAACTATTAAATTTAAATTTGATGAGATTGAATCAGCTACTATTATAACTGTTTTTTAGGAGGAAATTTGATAAATAAAGAATTAGTAGAGGTTTTTTCAGAAATAGCTCGCGAAAAAAATGTTGAAAGATCTGAGCTAGGTTCAATAATTGAATCTTTATTTCTCCATTTAGTTGAACGTGAAAGAGGTGAGGCTAGTAATTGTAGCGTTATTGTTAATCTAGATAAAGGTGAATTTGAGATTTACGTTGAAAAATTGATTGTAGAAGATGTGGAAGACCCTGTAATGGAAATAACACTAGAGGAAATTTCTGAAGTTGATAGTGAGATGGCCAAGGATTTGAGTATAGGTGACTCCTATATTGAAATTATTGATCCAATGATTTTTGGGCGACGAATGATACATGTAGCAAAACAATTCTTCTCTCAAAAGCTACAAGACGTCGAGAAAAAATATATTTATGAGGACTATGCTAATCGTATTGGAGAAATTGTGATTGGAACCGTCCATCAAATTCAAAGAGATAATATTTTTGTTAATATTGAATATGCTGAGCTTCGGATGCCTAGAAAAGAGCTAATTCAATCAGAAAGATATAGAAGAGGAGATACAATAAGAGCGGTAATTAAATCTGTCGAAATAACTACCAGAGGGCCTGATATTATTATCTCAAGAAGTGATAATCATTTCTTATATAAAATGTTTGAAATGGAAGTCCCCGAAATTGAAGATGGAGTTATTGAAATAAGATCTATTGCGCGATACCCAGGCGAGCGAGCTAAAATAATAGTTCAATCACATGATCGTAGAATTGATCCAGTAGGTGCTTGTGTCGGAATGAGAGGCAGCAGAATTCAAGCGATAGTTCGTGAGTTGAATAACGAAAAAATTGATATTGTTAATTTCAGCGAACAACCCGAAGTATTGATTTCAAGAGCCCTATCACCTGCAATACCGTTGGATCTTTATATTGATGATGATAGAAATTATTGTATAGCAATCTTTGATGATGATGATCTTGAAATGGCTATAGGTAGACGTGGTGTAAATATAAATTTAGCATCGAACGTAACCGGTTATAAAATCGATGCATTTGGTAAAAATGAATATGAACAAAAACAGGCAGAGCAAAATACACTTCTATCTGATATAGAAAATGTACCTACTCGTTCTATCAAGCCATTAAAAGAAAATGATATTTTATCTATATCTGATTTAATGAATTCTTCAGAAGAAAAATTGCTTGATATTAAAGGGATTTCTGAAAAGTCTCTTGAAAAAATATATGATGCAATCCAAATGTTTGTTGAAAAGAATCAAAAGCAAAAAACCGAAGAAGAATTACTCGATGAGGAAGTCGAAGAATCTTTGACCAAAGAGGAATCGGTTGAAGATGTAAATGATGAAGATTTAGATAAGGTAGAATTATAAATAATTATGGCTCAACATAGAATATTTCAGATTGCTAAAGAATTAAATATATCTCATACAGATATTTTAAGCTTCTTAGATGGGAAAAAGATAAAAATTAGTAGCCATATGGCACCTGTAGATGATGAAATATATCAATTGATTTTATCAGAATTTCACAAGGATAAGGAATCCGTTGATAGATATAGAAAAGAACAAGTTCGACGTGAAATTCACGATACAAGAATTCTTGAACAACAAAAAGCTAATAAAAAATTAAATATACTTACTCTGGCTGAACAGCGTGACATAGAAAAGAAAGAACGTGAAAAAGCTGAGGAAGAAAAGAAAATCATAGATAATGAGAATAAATTAGCCAAAGAAAAAAAGAAAAAAGAGGAAGATGCAGAACTTCGAGCTTTAAAAGAACTAAAAGAAAAAGAAGATGCAGAAAATGCTAGAGCTAATCAAAATAAGCCCAAAAAGAAGATGCGCCGAATTGATTTGTCTGAAATTCAATCTCAAGTGGGTGGAGGTACAACTTATCGTAAAAATATAAAGAAAGAACCTGATACCAAACAAAATAAAACTGCGGCAGAAACTGTAAGAAAAATCACTGCAAAAATTGATACAAAAACAAAGAAGAAGGTTTATAAAAAAGAAAAAGATTCATCTGATGAAAATATTGAAATTGAAGCAAAGCCAATGAAAATTGCTGAGTTTTCTAGCGTTGATGAATTATCTAAAATTTTTGATACCAAACCAAATGATATAATCCAAAAATGTATGTCGTTAGGTGTATTAGCTACAATTAACCAGAGGCTAGATTGGGATGTAATTGAATTATTATCTGAAGAGTTTGGTTATATTCCTGAAAAAATTGAAGATGTCGGAGAAGAGTTATTTACTTTAGATGAAACTAAAGAAGATATAAAAAAAGCAGTTGAGCGTCCACCAGTTATAACGGTAATGGGTCATGTAGATCATGGCAAAACGTCCTTATTAGACTATATAAGAAAAACTAATGTTGTTGATGATGAATCTGGTGGCATTACTCAACATATAGGTGCTTATACCGTAAAATTTAAAGAAGATCAAACGATGACATTCCTTGATACTCCAGGCCATGAAGCATTTACAGCAATGAGAGCTAGAGGTGCTCAAGTCACGGATATTGTAGTATTAGTTATTGCAGCAAACGATGGAGTGATGCCTCAAACAATTGAAGCTATCGATCATGCAAAAGCAGCGAAAGTTCCACTTATAATTGCTATTAATAAGATTGATTTACCTGATGTTGATTTGGAACGAATAAAGAGAGAATTATCTGAAAGAGATGTCCTAGTTGAAGACTGGGGAGGTAAAGTGCAAGCGATACCAATCTCAGCTAAATCTGGTGATGGAATTGATGATCTAATTTCCTCCATGATATTAGAAACGGAAATGTTAGAATTAAAAGCAAACAGTGAAACTTTGGCAAGGGGTACTGTTATTGATTCAAAGTTAGATAAAGGACATGGCCCAATTGCTACTGTCTTGGTTCAGAAAGGAACACTCAAAGTAGGTGATCCTTTTATTTGTAATAATATTTCTGGAAAAGTTAGAGCAATGATGAATGAGAATGGGAAACGAGTCAAAGAAGCCGGGCCTTCTGCCCCAGTTCAAATATTAGGTTTTGACCAAGTTCCGCAATCAGCTGACATATTTGCAGTTTTTGATAATGAACGAGAGATAAAGCGTATTGCGTCAGAGCGTCAACGATTAAAAAGAGAAATTGACCATAGAAAAATTAGTGCTCAAAGTTTAGATGCAATGTCTGCACTTATTAAAGAAGGTGCAATAAAGAATCTACCATTGATCATAAAAGGTGATGTCGATGGGTCAATTGAAGCTTTAGCTGAACAACTTGAAAAAATTTCCAATGATGAAGTTGGTGTTCAAGTCATTCATAAAGCCGTAGGGATGGTATCAGAGTCAGATGTTTTATTAGCCTCAGCTTCAAAAGCTGTTATAATAGGTTTTCATGTTCAGATATCATCAAATGCTAAACTACAGTCCAAACAAGAAGGCGTCGATATAAGAACTTATAATATTATTTATCAAGCAGTGGAAGATGTTAAGCTTGCAGTAGAGGGGTTACTTGAGCCAGAACAAATTGAAGAGATATTAGGCCGAGCAGTTGTCCAGCAATCATTTAAAATTCCAAAGATAGGTGTTATTGCTGGTAGTAAAGTTATAGAAGGAACTATAATTCGCAATGGACAAGCACGCGTTATTAGAAATGAAGAACAAATTGCAGAAGGTGAAATAACATCTTTAAAACATCTCAAAGATGAATCAAAAGAAATACGTGAAGGTTTTGAATGTGGAATTGGAATAAATAATTTTTCCAAGTATAAGGAAGATGATATAATTGTTTGCTATGAAATAAAATCAATAAAACGAAAATTAGTACTCGCGTGAGAAGTGTACGACCCTATAAAAGGACTGATCGGGTCGCGAGTGAATTATTACATATACTCGGAGACATACAAACACAATATATTGATTTATCAGATTTAGGCTTCGTAACATTTACCTATGTGTCAATTTCTACCGACTTAAAAAATGCCAAAATATTTTTTAGTGTAGTTAATAATAAAAAACCAGTGGATAAGGTAGAGTTAGAACTTAATTCAAAAGCAAAAGCTTTCAGAAAATATCTTGGTCAGAATCTCCGAATTAAATTTACTCCTCAATTGAAATTTTTCTTCGATGATACAAATTCATATATACAAAAGATTGAAAATATTTTTCATAATATTGAATCCAAGGAATAGAAATTATTGATTTATAATATATATAAACCTGTCGAATGGACAAGTTTTGATGTAGTAAAAAAAGTACGAATTATAACAAAAGAAAAAAAAGTTGGGCATGCAGGTACTCTTGATCCGTTCGCTGAAGGTATTTTAATAATTGGTACAGGCAAAGACACAAAAGTTCTTTCAAGTATATCTAATAATTCAAAAACTTATAAGGCGAAATTAATTTTAGGAAGTGCGACCGACACGATGGATAACAAGGGTAAAATAATTGAAAGCAAAGTTGTTCCTAGGCTAGAAATGGCAAAAGTAAATTCAGTTATAAATAGTTTTGCAGGTGATTATAAACATTATCCACCGATGTACTCTGCTAAGAAAGTTAATGGCGTGAGACTATATAAGTTGGCAAGAGAAAATAAAATAGTTAAAAGAAATCCTATTTTATCCAATATTTCAGATATAAGCCTTAATGATTTTAAAGAAACAGAAGTGAGCTTTTCAGTAAGTTGTTCCAAAGGAACATATATACGTGTTTTAGGTTGTGACATAGCTAAAAAGCTAGGGACTGCGGGATATTTGGATCAGCTAATAAGGACAAAGGTAGGCACTTATAACATTTCAGATGCAATTAAGATAAATGATTTTGAAAAACAATGGAAATCTATAACAGACTAGATAAAATTAATAAATTGCCAGGAAGCATAGTCACGATAGGTACGTTCGATGGATGTCATCGTGGTCATCAAGACATAATAAAAAGAGTAACTTCCCTTGCTGAATCCAATGATTGCAGTTCTGTTGTAGTTACTTTTGATCCACACCCAAGGCATGTTCTTGAAAAATCTTCAAAATTACCTTTACTAATGCATGTTGATAAGAAATTAGAAATATTTGAATCATTGAATTTGGATATTGCAGTAATAATTCCATTTGATATGGAATTCTCTCAATTAAAAGCAAAAGACTTTTTGGAAAAAATAATAATTAATTATTTTAATCCAGAGAGTATAATAGTTGGTTATGATCATCATTTTGGATATAACCGTGAAGGTTCACCTGAATTTTTGAAAAAATTTGGTATAGATAATAATTGCAATATAAATATTGTAGAACCTGTTTCTGACCAAAGTATTATTATTTCAAGTACACATATAAGAGAGTTAATTGCAAAGGGTTATGTTAGAAGAGCTTCGTTTGAACTGGGATGGGTATTCGGATTCCAAGCAGAAGTAGTGCATGGATCAGGTCGAGGATTAGAGCTTGGATATCCAACTGCAAACTTCATTCCACAAGAAGAAAATCAGCTAGTTCCTTCAAATGGTGTATATTTTATACGCGGAAGGATTAATGGTGAAAATCTATATGGAATGTGTAACTTAGGGTTTAGACCAACCTTCGATGAGACGGATTTTGTAATGGAAGTTCATTTTTTCAATATGAATTCATGTGATATTTATGGAATGTTGATAGAAGTAGAGTTTTTAGAACGGATCCGAGATGAGAAAAAATTCTCAAATCCAAAAGAATTAATTAAACAATTAAATAAAGATAAAGATTACTGCATGAGATTAATGCAGAAATACAAATAGGAGACATAATGTCTTTAGACAATGAAGAAATACAAAAAATAGTAAAAAAATATGGTAAAAACGATAAGGACAGTGGATCTTCAGAAGTGCAAGTTGCATTATTGACAACCAGAATTAGAACCCTTACGGATCACGCCAAAGAAAATAAAAAAGATAATCATTCTAGAAGAGGGTTAGTCTTGTTGGTCTCACAGAGAAAAAAATTATTAAAATATCTTCGTCGAACTAATCCTGATTCATATTTAAATATAACCCAAGAATTAGCTATTCGACGTAATTAAAAATTAGAATTAAGAGAAAGAAAAATGAAAAAATATGAAACAAAACTCAATGGAAGTACACTAGCCATTGAAACAGGTAAAATAGCCCGCCAATCGGCTGGGTCTGTTATTGTAACGCATGGGGAAACAACCGTATTAGTTGCTGTAAATGCAGCAAAAGAACCAAGGGAAGATATTGATTTTTTCCCACTTCAAGTTGAATATCGTGAACGTCACTATGCAGGAGGGAAAATCCCTGGAGGATTTTTTAAGAGAGAGGCAAGACCGTCAGAACATGAAATTTTAACCAGTCGCTTAACTGACAGGCCAATTCGACCGCTTTTTCCTAAATCATTTAAGAATGAAACCCAGGTAATTATTACAGTTTTATCAAGTGATGGTGAAAATATGGCTGATACTTTAGCTGGAGTTGGTGCATCAGCAGCACTAATGCTTTCTGATATTCCTTTTAATGGTCCAATTGCTACCGTGAGAGTTGGTCGTGTTAAAGATGAATTCGTTGTTAATCCAACGAGATCGCAAATGGAAGAGTCAGATATGGAAATAATTGTATCTGGAAATGATCAAACTATTGTGATGGTTGAAGGAGAAGCTGAACTAATAACCGAAGAAGTCTTTTTGGATGCAATGAAATTTGCACATGAACCAATTAAAGAACTAATCGACTTGCAAAATAAATTAGCAAAAGAACTAAATGTAGAAAAACGAGAAGTGCTTGAAGAGGATACTGATGATGATATAGAAAAAGCAGTCTCAGATTTAGTATCTAGCAAGATTGATAAAGCAATTAAAATTGCTGATAAGACTGATCGAGAAAATGCAATTTCTTTATTAAAAGATGAAGCAGTAAGCGCATTTGAAGAATCTCATCCAGAATCTGAAAAAATGGTTAATAATTATGTTAGTGCTCAATTGAAAACTGCATTCCGTGAACAGATACTATCTGATGGAAAGCGTTCCGATGGTCGAAAAACAACTGATATTCGTCCAATAACTATTGAAACTGGACTTTTGCCTAGAACCCACGGGTCAGCTTTGTTTACGCGTGGCGAAACTCAAGCTATAGTTGTCTTAACGATGGGTACTCCCAGAGATGAGCAAATAATTGATAGTATGGATTTAGACGGAAAGAAGAAATTCTTTTTACATTACAATTTTCCCCCGTACTGCGTAGGTGAAACAGGAAGGATTGGTTTTACAAGTCGAAGAGAAATAGGTCATGGTAATTTGGCTGAAAGAGCTGTAAAACAAGTTTTGCCAGATTACGAAGATTTTCCTTATACAGTTAGAATGGTTTCTGAAATCACAGAATCTAATGGCTCATCTTCAATGGCGTCAGTTTGCGGCGGATCGTTAGCGTTAATGAACGCTGGTGCCCCTTCAAAAGGGCATGTAGCAGGAATTGCAATGGGACTTATTAAAGATGAAGATAGATATGCAATACTAAGTGACATACTTGGCGCTGAAGATCATCTAGGAGATATGGACTTTAAAGTTGCTGGCACTCGAGATGGAATCTCTGCTATACAATTAGATTTAAAAATAGATGGAATTTCATTTGAATTAATGGAAGAAGCTCTTGCTCAAGCAAAAGCTGGTAGAAATCATATATTAGATGAAATGTATAATGCAGTTCCTGAGCCTATGGAAATGTCAAAATACGCTCCAAAAGTATTATCATTACAGATTAACCCCGAAAAGATTGGCGGTTTAATTGGCCCAGGTGGAAAAACAATTAAAAAAATTATTGCAGATACAGAATGTGATATTAATGTTGATGATGATGGTATAGTTACTGCAGCAAGTTTAGACCTTAAAAGGTGCGAAGAAGCAATTGAGATAGTACGCGCCATAACTCTTGAGCCTGAAGTAGGAATGGAATTTGATGGAAGCGTAACACGCTTAATGACCTTTGGAGCTTTTGTTGAATTTGCTCCAGGTCGAGAAGGTCTGGTTCATATTTCAGAATTAGAGTGGAACAGAGTAGAAAAAGTTGAAGATGTTGTCAAGCCTGGTGATCCAATACGTGTTAAATTGATAAAAGTCGATGATCAAGGTCGCCTAGACTTTAGTCGTAAAGCATTACTTGAAAAACCTGAAGGTTGGGTTGACAGACCTCCAAGGGAACGATCTGATGGAAGAAATAGAGGTTCGCATGGCAATAGACGTGATGGAGGGAAGCGACCTTTTAAACGTCGATAATTTGTAATTTATATTTACAATGGCGAAGCAAATACCAGTAACATCTAGAGCTTCCCAAATAGAGTATGCAATTAGGGATGTCGTGGTTCCTGCTAATACTCTAGAAGCTGAAGGACACGAAATTATCAAACTTAATATTGGTGATCCTCTTGCTTATCCTGGACTGCCAACACCTGATCACATGATTTCTGCCTACCAAAAGGCTCTTCTTGATCAAAGGAATGGTTATTCACCCGCATATGGAATTCCTGAATTAAGAGAAGCAATATCTAATAATGAACAAAATAAATTAAATGGTGGTTGGGACTGTGATCCCAATGATGTATATATTTGTCATGGGGTGACAGAAGCATTGCAAATTATTTTTGCAACTTTTTTAGATCCTGGGGATGAAGTGTTGGCGCCTGGCCCACACTATCCACCATATATGGCATATCCTCAGCTATTTGGGGGCAAAACAGTCGAATATCGACTTGACCCTGATAATAATTGGAAAATAGATTTTGATGACCTCAAAGCTAAAATGAACGATAAGGTCAAATTGCTGGTATTAATTAATCCAAATAATCCTACAGGAAATGTAATTACGCAGCAGGAAATTGAGGAAATAGTTGACCTTGCATCACAATGGGAAAATTGTACAATTATTTCTGATGAGATTTACGATAGATTGAATTTTAATGGAAATCATATTAGCACAGCTTCAACATCTTCTAATGTTCCAGTAATAACTCTAAATGGGGTATCTAAAGTTTATTATGCACCTGGGTGGCGTATTGGATATATGGCTTTACATGATCCAAATAATAAATTATTAAATATAAAAGATGGTTTAGAGAGATTATTAAGATCACGATTGTGTGCATCAACCCCAGCTCAATATGGATATTTAGCCGGACTAAATGACGATGACACTTGGATGAATGATTATTTGTCTACACTTAAACAAAGAAATGATGTTTGCGTTAGTTTGATTAATGATATAGAAGGCTTATCTGTTGAGAAACCTCAAGGTGCATTCTATATGTTTATTAAGTTAACTGAAGATCATTGGAATAAAAGAGATAAAGAATTTGTCCTTGATCTTTTGAACACCAAACATGTCTTAACTGTTCATGGATCTGGATTCTCTGATCAATTTGGGAAGAATCATTTTAGAGTAGTTTTTCTGCCATCTGAAGAAATATTAATAGATGCATTTAATCGAATAGATGATTTATTGAATGAAAGAAGAAATTAGCGGTTGATATAAACCAATTGTTCATCTTTACTAAATATATTGACAGTTGAATATTTGTTAATTAATATAAAGTATTAGTTTAATAGTAAAATAGATGGACAACCCCCAAAATAATATCAAAAAATTGTATTATTCAATTGGCGAGGTAAGTAAAATTACTGAGTTAAAACAATATGTTCTCAGGTATTGGGAAACTGAGTTTAAACAACTAAAGCCAACAAAAAATAAAGCTGGCAATCGTACTTATAAACAAAAAGATATTGATTTAATTGTTCAAATCAAGGATTTATTATATAATCAAAAATTTACTATTGATGGTGCTCGAAATATTCTATCTGGAGAAAATCAACTTCCTAAATCATCAAATATTGAAAAAGATCAGCCTCAAGATGTAAATCTAGATTTACTTATCAAAATTCGCACTGAATTAAAATCTGTTCTTGATGATCTAAATAAATAACGGAGCGTGGCGCAGCCCGGTAGCGCACCTGCATGGGGTGCAGGGGGTCGCAGGTTCAAATCCTGTCGCTCCGACA
>CAYRYZ010000043.1:0-11588 GCA_964428745.1 uncultured bacterium
TATGATATAAATCTAAAGATTAATGATCACAAAAAATCTTTTACGGCTACGACATCTGTTGAATTTCAAGTGCTTAAACCCTATTTGGATGGAATTGAATTAAAAGCTGAAACATTTACGGTAACAAGTGTTTTTGATGGGAATGAACAATTAGATTTTACACAGAGTAATGGCTCAATATGGATTCAGCCTATTGAGCAGCCTAGAATTGGCGATGAATTAAAGTATACAATTAATTATCAATCTGATGGAAATACTGCTGACCCATCAAAATATGGAATGGGTGGAGTTAAAGTATTAGGTCTAGGATTTTTTGATGACACTGATGATAATCCTGCTTTAGTTCAAACCCATTCATTTCCTGAAGGTGCTAGACATTGGTTTCCTAGCAATGATCACCCCGCAGATAAAGCAACAAGTAAGATTACTACAACAGTTCGTTCAGATTGGAAAGTGTTATCAAATGGAATATTAACCTATAGTAAGACGAATTGGAAAAAACTACCGAATGGGATGAATATCAAATCAGTTGGCAGTGGAGACTCAACGACATATACCTGGGAATTAAACCAGCCAAATTCTACATATCTTTATGTGATGGTGGCTGGTCCATTTAAAGTTATAAAAGATAATCATGGAGATATTCCATTAAATTATTGGGTTTATCCCAAAGATTTTGAGAATGCAAATCGCTCATTTGAACGAACTCCTGAAATAATGGCATTTTTTGAGAATGAATATGGCGTACCCTTTCCTTGGCCAAAAATGGATCAAATTACAATTCCAGGAATTGGTGGTGGAGCTGAAAGCACTACTGCTACGATTTTAGGACATAGTACCATACATGATGCAAAGGCAGAAAAAGATTTTCCAAGCCATTGGTTAGTTGCCCATGAAGCTGCACATCAATGGTGGGGGGATTATATCACAATGGCAAATTGGCACCATGCATGGTTGAATGAGTCTTTTGGCACTTATGGTGAATATTTATACAGTTCTTATCTATATGGGGAAGATGAAAGACAAATCAATTTGTGGAAGAAAAAACAAAGTTATTTCAGAGAATATCAAAATAAGTATTCTAGGCCAATGGTTCACCCGTATTGGAAATATCCTAATCAAAACTTTGATAGCCACATTTACCCACGTGGGGCTGCAGTTCTTCATATGTTGAGACAAATCATAGGAGATGAAGATTTCAAAAAATTCCAGAAAGAATTTTTAACAAATTTCAGATATGGAAATCCATCAACTAGTGATTTGATTCGAGCTGTGAATGATGTGACTTCGTCAGATATAAACTGGTTTTTTGACCAATGGGTTTTAAGCGCTGGCCATCCACAAGTTCAAATTAACACTAGATGGAATGATGGTGAATTGTCCGTATTTATAAACCAAACTCAACAAGGTAGAAAAACACCTTTTATCTATGAAATGCCAACTGAACTTGCTTTTTATTATAAAAACCGTATTGATAGAAAAACGATATTTATTGATGATAGAAAAAATTTATACAAATTTAAATTAAAGTATAAACCAATATTTGTTCGTCTAGATCCAAATAATGATTTATTAATTGAAGTTGATCAAGAAATATCTAGAGATGCGCTTTTGATTCAATTAAAACGTGACAATGTTATTGGTAGAATGGAAGCTGCTAATAATTTATCTGATCATCTACAAGATTCACAAGTTCTGAAACAATTAAAACGAACTGCATATTATGATAAATCATGGTTCGTTCGACAAGCATGCTTAAAAGTTATTTCAAGTGAGGTAACGTTCAAAGAATGGAAAGTTGCCTATGATCGAGAAAAACATACTCAGCCAAGAAAAACAATAATAACAGGAATGGCCACTCATTATCCAGGAGAGGCAGCTGAATTTATAAGAAATATAATATCTAATGATAATAGTTACGTTGTCCAAGCAGAAATGGTAAAGCAATTAGGTATTGCAGGCAATCAATCAGATATTAGCTTAATTAAAAAATATGCTCAAAAGTGGTCGCCTAGACATATTCTTGATCGAGCTGCTGAGCGTGCTATCTCATTGCTTCAAGGGGAATAAAATTTCCTTAAAGCTTAATAAAATATTATTATTATATATATCTAGTTTCATATTTGTATTTGCTCAGTCAAAGGTTGATGGACGAATAACTGATAAAAAAAGTGGAGAACCCTTAGTTGGGGTAAATATATTTTTTTCTAAAACTACCTGGGGTACCACAACTGATAATAATGGATTTTACTCCATAAAAAATATTCCTTATGGCAAATATGAAATGATTATTTCTATGATAGGATATGAGCTAATAAAACAAGATGTAATCGTATTTGATAATGAACGAATATCCATGAATCTTCGATTAGTCCCTGAGCCTATTCAGATGAATGAAGTCATTGTAACTGCTAAATCAAACAAAAGATGGAAGAAAAATTTGGCAATTTTTGATCGTGTGTTTTTAGGTGAGAGTAAAAATGGTAGATCCTGTAAAATGCTAAATGAATATGTTCTATCATTCCAAATTGAGGGAGGCGCTTTACACGCAACAGCTAGTCAACCACTAGAAATAGAAAACAGTAGCTTAGGCTATAGGATAAGCTATTATCTAGATGAATTCACTGTTGATAATTCTTATATACGATATGCTGGCGATTCCTTCTTTGTTAAAATGGAGCCAAAATCTGAACGTCAAAGAAGGAAATGGGAAAAAAATCGCAAAGTTGCTTATAAAGGATCTCTAAGGCATTTCCTTACAACATTAGGAGACCGTTTTAATGCACGATTTAATATTCAAGATGATGAAGTAACTCAAAAATGGAATTGGTCAATGATAGCCGGTCGTAGAAAAGACCCATTAACTAAAGAAGGGTTTGATATTTTTATTAATCCATCATTTGATAGAAATTATGATAGAACTAGGTTTCGTCCCATAAAGATGGATACCCTTGTTTTTCAAGGGAGTCATCCTGAAAATCTTCTATTATCTTTTACAGGAAAAATGTTATTTAGATATCGATATGAATCAGAAGAATTAAACTATACTATGAATAATAGGTTTAGGACACAACCTCATGAGCAAACATCATTTATTCTTTTAAAGAAAGGGATTGTATCATTTGATAGAAAAGGAAGATACTTTGACCCATTTATGATTGAACAGCAAGGCTATAGTGCATGGGAGAGGGTGGGTGACCAACTTCCCTTTGATTATGAACCTAAATGACATTGTTAATTAGACTTCCCTTTTTATTCTCTCAAACCTAAATTGTTGCATCATTTCAGCATTAATTAGAAAGTGCCTATGAAACTAAAAAACCCCATTTATTTACTTTTAATTTCAACTTTATTAATGAGTTGTAGTGCAAATAAAATTATTTTTCCAACACAAATAGAATATTCAACAGACTCACAAAGAGTCGTAGATACATTCATTCCATATATACAATCAATGGGCTACACTGTTTTAAATCCTATGGATACTAGGATGACTATGCAGGGTCCAAGTGGGTTCATGACAGCAGAATATATTGAAACGGATTGGTTCATGACAGGAGTGAGAGACAAAGATACTGGGAATGAATTCATTGTAAAACAGAAAGTTTGGATTCTAGTAGATTCACCAGTGATAACTATTGAAACAGTATATGGTTATTTAGATGGTGAAGAAATGGTTATTTTCGAAAGTGCATCGCCAGATCTTTATACTGCTGTTAAAGCTCTCCCTGAAGGATTAAATAATCTCGTATCATCAAAAGCTTTATAAGTAATGACATCTAAAAAAGAGAAGAGCCCTGTTGATAAATTTTCTAAATTACTTAATGACAATTCATTTCACTTCCAAAAAGGTATAAATACTTTTTTTGATGGTGTAGCAAAAAATATTGAATCGTTATTGGGCCCTTCTAAAGATGGACAAAAAGAAAAAAAACTAGATGATAAGTAGCAAAATTGAGGCCTATGTGACGTACGTCACAAGTGAAAATTATGTTATTGAACTATGCTTGCTAATTAACTAATTTATCTTTAACTAAAGGGTCAAACTGAACCTAATAAGGAGAATAATATGAATCGTATCTTAAAAACTTTTGCTCTTTTTCTTTTAGTCTCAACAGTTTCTTTTGTATATGCACAAGATGAAATTGATGATACAAGAAAAGGCGACAAATCTGTAAAGGATATGTCAGACGGTGTTAAGGCAGGTAGTGGAGTAAAATTAGACGGAGTGGCTAAAGATCCAGGATCTAAGCCATCACAAGCTAAAATGGCTGGCCATGAAGAAGGTAAAAAAGCTGTTTTAGATGATGGTAAAGCTGCTAAAAAAGGAAGCTTCTGGCAGAGCTTGTTTGGAAAAAACAAGAAAGTCAAAAAAGAAGACGATCCTAACTAAGATTATCTAAAGATAATTTTATCAAAAAATAGGGCGATTATTCGCCCTATTTTTTTTACCCCTAATTCATTGTAAAATCTGTATTGAAATAAAGGACTTACATGCCATGATTTTTAGAATACTGTTCACTTTAATATTCATTTCATCTACTATTCTTGCTCAATTTGAGCATGATTTATCTGGTGGTTATTCTGGTCGAGGGGGTAATACAGATTTTCAGTATTGGAATGTTTCCTATTCACTTACTTCCTATGGGGATATCAACTTAGGTGCTACTGTATTAAAAGACTCTGAATTTTTGTTCGCTTTTGAAAAAAATAATGCAACCTGGGCAGGAATAGAAAATTACTATAATGATCAACAGATGACATTGAAATTTGATTTATGGGCTAATGGAACTATATCTCCATTTCTTATCGCTGAATCTTCTTTTGATGATGCTCTTGGTATTAAAAGTCGCTCTAATTATGGATTAGGTGCAAAATGGCGCGTTCTTGGAGATTTGCTTTCTGTCAGTGCAGCTTTTTTATCTGAAGAAGAAGAAATCGTGGGAAAGAATAGTATTCACCTTTATGCGGATTATGGTGATTCCCTTGGGGTAACTGCTTACAAAGATAATGATGAATTAAAACCAATTAAATATAGTAGAATCTCAGTTAGGCCTAAGTTAAAACTTCCTATAGGTGAAAATTTTTATTATCAGTCTGAATATTATTATAAACCTGCTGGCGATGATGTTCTAACGGACTGGAGAAATACATTTACAATTAAAACTGCTGAAGAATGGTTAAATATTGTTATAAAGTACAATATTAAAAATGACGCACAACCCGCACCTAAGGTTTTTATGCAGTACGATCCAAAATATTATACTGAAGGTCAAAAAATTACTTTTGCCAACCCAGGAAAAGGTAAAGCAAGTTTGCCAAGTATTGACAGAGATTTAGCTCAGTCTGAGAAAGACGGCTATGGTCAATATTATATTAATAACTATAAAGCTGCAGATACCAGGATTTCCATAGGCGTCAGTATCACTTTTTAATTATTATTCAATAGATAGTTGCCTTAAGCGTTCAAATAGAATCGCACTTACAGCAGCAGATACATTTAGAGAATTGATTTCACCTTGCATAGGTATGGTTGTTTGAAAGTCACTATTTTCTAAATTCAACTTTTTTATTCCACGACCTTCACTACCAACTATAATTAGCATTTTTCCCTTAAAGTCTATTTCATACCAATTTTTTGATTGGATACCATTTTCAACTGCAGTTATCCAAAAATCTTCTTTTTTAAGTTGTGTTGCAGTTTGATTCAAATTAGACACTATATGAATAGGCACTTGAGTGAATGCACCTTGGCTAACTTGTAAGACTGTATCTGTAATACCACAATTAGAATGTTTTGAAATTATGATTCCATCTATACCTGCACATTCAGAGGTACGAATAATTTGCCCTAAGTTTTGAGGATCTTCAATTCCATCTAACATAAGTAAGCCAATATTGTCAGTTTGATTTTTGTAAGAAGGAAGATCGCAATCAATTCTACCAGAAAATCTTACAACTATACCTTGTGTTCGCCATTGGTGAAAGTTTGATTTAAATTGAGATGAGGAGAGAACTTTAATATGGCCACCATGGTAACCAAGAGCATGAGTAATCTTCCCATCTTTTTCCGCTGGGCTACCAGATTGGATAATTATTTCTATTATTTTGTATTTTTTTGATTGTAGTATCGCAGCGCATCCATTTATACCAAAAATAGTATGATGATCTTTTCTCATTAAGTTGAATATAATAATAGAATGCATCCATTGATTGAAACAATTGTATGAAAAACTTTAATTTCATATTTGTAATTAAGGGTTATTAATGGAAACTAAAGAGTTCGATCAATTGTCAAACGAACATTTCGGTGTTAAAAAAGGTGCAAAGTTTAAAACAGTAAAATTTCACCATGAAGTTCATGGGGATTTAGAAGAGGGTGTCGAATTAATTTTAGATAGCATTGCTCATTATCCCACACGTTATTTATTTAAGGACGAAAATGGTAAAGTGTGGACTCTTCCAATTCATTCAGTTGAAATAATTAGTGAATAATTCTGATCTCTTATCCTAAGCTTATACCAGCATCTGATCGAGCAATTCTAGTTAAATTTGGAGATTCAATTACTAAAGATCTGCACAGGCAGGTTTTTTCTTTTACAAAACATCTTTTGAATCATCCAAATGATGAAATTATGAATATTCACCCAGCATATAATTCAATAATGGTTTCTCTATCAAATTCAGCGCAATTAGATCAAATCACTACATATTTAAAAGATGCTATCTCTCAGTATGACATTGAAATTGAAAGTAAAACAAGAACTATAGAAATTCCTTTAGTCTATGGCGGTGAATATGGCCCGGATTTAGAGCGTATCGCCAATTATTCGGATAAAAGTGAATCTGAAGTGATTAGGCTCCATTCTGAGGCAATATACACTGTTAACTTTATTGGTTTTTCTATTGGGTTTCCCTATTGCAGTGGTATGGATGAGTCAATTTCAACTCCTAGGCTTGAGACTCCTAGAAAGTTAGTTGATGCGGGTTCAGTCGGTATAGCTGGAAATCAAACGGGCATTTACCCTTTATCTTCGCCGGGAGGTTGGAATTTAATTGGTAAAACACCAAAAACGATATTTAATACGAAGAATCCTGAAAACAGCTATTTAAAAATGGGAGACCAAATTCGTTTTATTTCGATTACAGAAGAAGAATTTCAAAGGGTTTCCCTTTGAGTATAAGAATACTTAACCCTGGGCTTCAGACTACCATACAAGATCTTGGTAGAAATGGATATAGTCATTATGGGGTTTCTTCATCGGGCGCAGCAGATGATTTATCTTTTAGATTAGGGAACCTAATAGTCGGGAATAAAGAAAATTTAGCGGCTATAGAAATGACATTGCTAGGAGGTGACTATAAATTTGACATTGATGCCAACATATCATTAACTGGTAGCAAGTTCGATGCAAAAATTGAGGGTGAATCTTTACATTTTTATAAGAATATACCTATCCAATCAGGTCAATTGTTATCCATTGGCCAATCATTGCAAGGATCACGGTGCTACCTTGCTGTAAGAGGGGGCATCGATATCAATGATGTTTTATCTGCTAAAACCACTCATCTAACTTCTAAAATTGGAGGGGTAGATGGAAGGTCCTTAAAAAAAGATGATGTGTTAATAATAGGTGAAGAACAGAAATTATTAAACCCAATTAATATTAATGAAATGCTTGATATAAATATGTCTAAGTTATTAATAATAAAAGGTTTGCAAAGTAATTATATATCAAAATCTACTTGGAAAATATTCCTCAATCAAGAATATATAGTTTCTAACTTATCAAACAGAATGGGCATTAGACTAGAAGGTAATTCCCTAAAATTAGATAACGAAAATGAAATAATAACTGAAGGTGTTCCCCTGGGAGCAATTCAACTACCAAGTAATGGCTATCCGATTATTTCTTTTGTAGAACATCAAACGACTGGAGGATACCCTAAAATTGCTAATGTGATATCATCTGAACTACACAAAGTAGGCCAATTGAAGCCAGGTGATAAATTTCAATTTGAGTTAGTGTCATTAGAGGAAGCAGAAGCACTTCGACATGAGAGAGAATTCTATATAAAGAGAATGGTAGATCATGGATAGTTCTATAGCAATTCTTATAACCCTTATCTTTTATAAAGTAATTTTGATTATCATTGGTATTTGGGCAAATCGTAGAACAAAAAATACATCTGATTACTTTCTTGGCGGAGGGAAACTAGGTCCTTGGGTTGCTGCGTTAAGCGCATCTGCAAGTTCATCTTCTGCCTGGACACTGTTAGGTGTTAGTGGTGCAGCATACCTATGGGGTTTACCTGCAATTTGGTTGTTTCCTGCAACTTTGTCAGGATTTGTTATTAATTGGTTTTATATAGCGCCTCGATTAAGCTCATATGGGCGTAATATAAATGCTTTAACGTTGACGGATGTCTTAGCAACAGATCAAAATGGAGAATCTATTCGATTAATCCGCTGGATAGCATCAAGTATCATTTTATTTTGTTTTATATTTTATATAGCATCCCAATTTGATGCAGCTGGTCAATCATTCCAATCTACATTTGGAATAAAGAAAAACATTAGCATCATTCTTGGAGCTACTATTATTCTAGTATATACTTTATTGGGCGGATTTTGGGCTGTGAGTGTAACAGATACACTCCAGGGCATTATGATGGCCATATCAGCCATCATTCTACCATTTGTGGCAATAATGCATGTTGGTTTTAATAATATTATAAGTAATCTATCCATTCAAAGTTTATTTTTATCTCCAGCTGGTTTTGGAGGTATAATTTCATTCGGGTTTATTATCGGTACCATGGGAATAGGAATTGGTTATCCTGGACAACCGCATGTAGTAAATAGATTTTTAGCAATTAAGCCTGGTCAAAGTATTAAAGATGGAAAAATAATTGCAATTGTGTGGGCTCTGATAATTTATCCTGGGATGATATTATTAGGTTGGGCAGGCAGATTATTGGTTGATATTCCTAAAAATGAACAAATCCTAATAGAAATGAGCAACCAATTACTTCCTCCGGTAATTGCAGGTATAATTTTAGCATCAGTGCTATCAGCAATAATGTCTACAGCTGACAGTCAACTTTTAGTCGCTGCATCAAGTATAAGTCATGATTTGAAAGGTAAAAGTGACGAGTTTAGCTTGAAAGATACTCGAATAATTGTCGCAGTTATTTGTGTCTTAGCAGTTGCAATGGCAATTTTTGTTGATAAAACTATTTATAGCAGAGTTTTATTTGCTTTTTCAGCCATGGGTTCTGCTTTTGGTCCTCTACTTATTGGTCGTTTAAATGGTAATGTAGATTCAAAATATGCTATGATTGCAATGTTAGTTGGATTTTTCGGAACCTTAATATTTTACTATTCAGACCTAAAGCCAGAGGGAAATCCTTTTGAAAGGATTTTACCATTCGTAACTTCTTGCTTGATAGTTTATACTGGAATGAAGAAAGGATAAGCATGGATATAAATTCAGATATGGGTGAGTTAAATACCCTATTGGCCGATGGTACTTATGAAAAACTTATGAATCATGTAACATCTATCAATGTTGCTTGCGGAGGTCATGCAGGTGACCCAGAAATGATGGCTGCAATGCTTTCATTGGCAAAAGACAAGGGAATTCATATTGGTGCGCACCCAAGTTATCCAGATAAGGAAAACTTTGGGAGAGAAGAGATGGAAGACATTGATACTAACGAATTAGAGGACTCAATTCGGAATCAAATAGAATCTTTAGTTGATGTAGCCTCTGAGTATGAAATGGAGTTAACTCATGTGAAACCTCATGGCGCTCTTTATAATCTTGCAGTTAATAATGAAGAAGTGTCTCAAACAATTGCCGAAGCCATTATTGATGTGGATTCTTCATATAAAGCAGTTGGATTGGCCGGATCTAAAATGTTAACTGTTTTTGACGCATTAGGACTAGATACAATAGCTGAAGGGTATGTTGATCGAGTTTATGAAGTAGATGGGACACTAAGAAGTCGCAAACATGATAATGCACTTATTACTGATCCACAAAAAGCTGCAGATCAGATGAAAGAAATGTTGAATGGAAATGTTGTAACACTTGATGGTTCTACTATTGAAATAAACATCCAAAGTGTTTGTATACATAGCGACACACCCAACGCTGTTGATATTGCTGAAGCAATAAAAAACCAGTTACAGTAATTTATTTGAATTTCACTTTTCGATTAATAATCTCTCTTTTATTGATCTCTACTTTTGGTTTTAGTCAAAAGTTAGCTCGTACAGAGAAGAAGATCAGATCCTATGTTGAGAAACAAACTGATAATGCCATTGATCTCATCGAAAAAGTTGTAAATATCAACAGTGGTTCCTTAAATATTGAAGGAAATAAAGAAGTTGGTAATATCTTCCAGAAAGAATTAGATAAGCTAGGCTTTAAAACGTATTGGGTGACTTACCACGACAGCGTAAAACGAGCTGGCCACCTTTTCGCAGAAATGCGAGGGGGTAAGGGCAAAAAAATTGTTATGATCGGTCATTTAGATACTGTATTTGAAGTTGATCATCCATTCCAAAAATACACTCGTGATGGAGATAAAGCTTTTGGTCCAGGGATAGCAGATATGAAGGGTGGCGATGTATCAATGATTTATGCTATGAAAGCCTTAAATCATGTAGGTGCATTAAAAAATATGGATCTTACTCTTGTTTTTATTGGTGATGAAGAAAAACTTGGAGCACCATCTTCAATTGTAAGAAAAGAATTAATTGACGCTGGTAAATGGGCGGATATCGGATTAGGATTTGAAGGCGCTAGTGGAATGGATACTGGAACCATCGCAAGGAGGAGTTCATCGTCCTGGATATTAAAAACAACTGGAATTCAGGGACACTCATCAAGAGTTTTTAGTGAGACGTTAGGATATGGTGCAATTTTTGAATCCTCTCGTATATTAAACACATTTAGAAAAGATCTTTCTGAAGAGCAATACCTTACATTCAACCCGGGAGTTATGGTAGGTGGAACAGATGTTAAATATGATCCATTAAATTCACGGGGTTATGCTTTCGGTAAAACAAACGTGGTTTCACAATCGGTTGTAGTGCACGGCGGTATTAGAACTATATCAATGGATCAATTAGAAAACGCTAAGAATTCTATGAAAAAAATTGTTTCAAATAATTTACCAGGAACAACTGCCACTATAACGTTTAAGACAAGTTATCCGCCAATGGAGCCAACCAAGGCAAACTATTTACTGCTAGATCAATTAGAAGAAGTAAATAAAGCGCTAGGGTATGGAGATCTTGAGCCATTGGACCCAAGTAAACGCGGTGCTGCAGATATTTCATTCGTGGCTCCTCATGTTAAAGCTGCATTAGCTGGCATGGGGCCAGATGGACATGGTGGTCACTCAGAAAATGAATGGCTAGACTTATCTACGTTGCCTAAAACAACTTCACGTGCAGCAATTTTAATATATCGTTTGACTCGGTAACTCATCAAAAAAATCATAATTCGGGGGAATTAAATAATTTTTTGTTTATTATCAATATAATATCTACTTATTGTAGATTATCTCCCACT
>CAYRYZ010000044.1:0-11204 GCA_964428745.1 uncultured bacterium
CGGGGACTGAATTTATAAATATGTATATGGCTCGATGTCATGAGCTTCAATTACATCAAGGAGCAAAAGATGTTTTAGATCATGTTAAGAATTTAGGCCTTGCACAATCTTTGGTATCGGCAAGTAGTCAAATAATGTTGAATCAGATTCTAGAACATCATGATATTAACGATTATTTTATAAAAATTTTAGGCACAGATAATCATTATGCTTATGGTAAAGAAACACTAACAAAAGAATGGATGAATGATTTAGGCTTTCACCCTAAAGAAGTACTATTTATTGGCGATACGATTCATGATAAAGATATAGCTGATGTGGTTGGATCTGATTGTATTTTAGTCTCAAAAGGTCATGTAAGTAAGGAGAGGTTGCAAAAAACAGGAGCCCCTGTTTTTGAAGAATTAATTAAAATAATTGATTGGCTTAATGGGGGTAATTAAAATTTGAATCCAAGGGCAAAACGCTGGACATTTTTTAAACGACCAAAAGCAGCATAGGAATAATCTAATTTTAATTGTGTGGCTGAGCGCCCAATCTTATAATTTATTCCTGTTCCAAATGTAAGGCCCTCCTCAGTATCTTTTCTGAATAGGGTCGTCATTCCACCTCTTACAAAAAATGTTTCAGCGAATGAATATTCAACACCGATATTCATCCATTCTGAGTTATCATTGGGATGTAATGCATCTATAGCGAGACTCAATCTATTTTTATCTGTATTGATGATTTCACCAGCTAGCCCTACCCTAAAAATGAGTGGAATCGGGAATTTATCCGTTTCATACATTGCATTAACAAATTCAACATTTCCTTCATTGATTGGATCAGGGTCCATGCTGAATTTTTGATCTCGACCAGTCATTTCCATATCTGGTCCATAATTTGACAAACTTGCCCCAAGGCGGATATTCTTAAATGGGGTAATAAATAACGCACCAAGATCTGCTGCAATTGTAGTTGCATTTGCATGCCAAATACTTTGTCGGATATACTTAATATTGCTTCCGATTGAAAATTTATTTGTAAGGCGTCGGGCATAACTAATATTCATTGCCAAGTCACCGGCATCAAAATATTCTCCGGTACCATTTGGTTTTTCTACGGTTCTAACTAGCTCTTTTGGAATAGAAAGATTTGTCATGCTAAAACCTATAACGCCATTTTGTCCAAGGTTGAGAGCTATAGCAGTAAAATTGAAATTTATTCCAGCTAGCCAATTTGCATTGACGAAAATAGTTTCCATTTTACCTATTGATGCAAGTCCAGCAGGGTTCCAATACATTGAACTTATATCTCCAGACATAGCTGTAAAAGCATTCCCCATGGATGAACCTCGAGGATCCACCCCGATCTTTAAGAATTGTGCAGCTGTAGTACCTGTCTTAGTGATTGTTGTAATATTATCTAATTGACCAATGGCAAAACTGAAAGAAAATATAATTAGAATTAGTTTTTTCATTTTATTATTGCCAATCGCCCAATTTTCTCTCCCATTTTACCTGCATCTATGTGATAGATGTAAATGCCAAAAGCTATTGGAAAGTTATCTTTTGTTGTCAAATCCCAAAACTCTTGTCCATTATCAAATGTAGTATTATGATAAATTGTTTTTACAAGTTCACCCGTGATCGTGTAAATCCTGATAGTACATTCATTAGGAAGTTTATCAAAATAAATACGCCGTGGTCCTCGATCACGTGGATTTTGACGATCCAGCGGCTCCAAAATATTAGTAACGACATATGGATTTGGAACGACACGAATATCATCTAATAATCCTTCATTTTTTTCTGATTGAATTGAAGATGCCATCATCTGAAATTGATAGATATCTTTATTATTAAATGGTCGATCAGTCGCAACATAAAAAATATCACCCCCTACTGCATCATTCCGTACATCATTGATTGGTTCCTGAATATCAAATTGCCATGAAGGATTAATTCCTGCTCCCTCTTCAAGAATTACAACACTCTCACCCAGATCCCAAGTCTGATTTCTGACCTTATAATCAAGAACTACAATTTTCTTTTTGAAAGGAATTTTACCTGGAGTTACATCCCAGATTTGGAATGGTGCGGTAGCATTTCCTAATGAGCTTGTATCTGCAATTGAATCGAACCAGCGTATTTCATAATCTGCTGGTCTCATGTTTGACTGCTTACCATCATAGGGACCGACCGTAATTTGATAATTACCTGAGCTTCCATCAGACCATTGAGTCTTTTCTTTATCTAGTGAAAGTTTTTTGTCATTTGCATAGATTTTAATCCCATCAAAAACTGCGTTTGATTCTTCATTATTCAAACGTGAGCTTTCCCAAAGAGGATAATAGGTATATTCAATAGTTATTTCGTCGCCGTCAGCTATTTGTGAATTTAAAGTATCAGTAACTACTACTTGCCCAGCCTCAGGAAACAGGAGATAATCTTGTCCCATTATCATCGTGGAGCCGCCATTTTTTAAAATAAACCTGTCAGCATTCAATCTATTTTTTTGTAGTGTAATAAATACATTTTTTTTCGATACGCGTGTTTCCACGATAGGACTGAGATCCTCAATTGAATAACGGGTAGGTTTATCTTTAAATGTTATTTGAAATGTATTGGTGTCTTCAATGGCTCGAGGATCAAGAACTTCAATAGAAAAGGTTCCTGTACCAAATCCTGATATGTGTTTTATAAATGATAAAGAGTCATAATATGAAACGGCACCTTTTACATAACCAGCAGCAGGTGATCTTGGAACAACTGAAGCAGTGTTGACATCCAGAAAAATTTCATTAGTCTCTGGGTTTAACGTGATTGTTTTAGATGATTCACTAGGCCCAATTCCCATGATTTTAGTACCATGATCATAGGAACTAATAGCATAAAAATATCGTTGCCCATTGATTACATTATTCGAATCAATAAATGAATGAACTAAGCCAGTGTTATTTCCAAGATGATAAGAAATTCCTCGTCCAGTATATGGAATATCACTTGGACCTTCATATTCATTAATTAAATCCCATTTTGCCCATCCACCAGTAATTGTAGTAAGCGGTTCGAATAAAAATCGAGAACCGTTAATATCGGTAATATTTTGTTGATCAAGAAAACTTGGATCTGTGCTTCGATAGATTACGTAGCCTTCAAAATCATATTCTTCTGATATTGGGTCCCAGGATGTTTCAGCAATATCATCCCAAAAAAGTGTTACTTTTTCATCTCCAGGAACTGCTGTAAGAGCGGGTTTTTCAGGTGGTTTTGCAAATTGATAATTTGTATCGTAGATCTGCCGAGCTGTTTTGGCATTTAATGTAAGATCATCGTAACTATCTCCAACGAGTAGAGCGATAGAAAATCTCCGTGCTTCTCCTGCTTTCAAAGTAAAACGACCTGAACCATATAAGAAAATATTGTCACCTGCAATATCGGCATTCAATGAGTCAAATTGTCCTGGGTTCATATACGTGGTATATATATAATCATCTTTAGATATTCTATTATTCCCTCCAAAATTTGGTGCAGCAAAACTGGTAAGCCCGATCATATCAGATTCATCCAGATCTGTCCATTCAAAATTTGGCTCACCAGGCTGTCGAATATCAAATGCGTTGCCTGCGGATGGCACACCATCATTCTCTCCTTGATCTCCAGTATTAGGTAGGCCATCAATGCCCACATCATCTTTTTCTGGATTCCAATCTCCATCATCATCAATCCCATTTTCACGACTTTCATCTATCATTCCATCTCCATCGTTATCTTTACCATCATGGGGATCTCCAGGGCTTTCCAGAAAAATATACCCAAAATAGCCAGGTTTTCGTCCAGCTACATCTGATTTATTATCTTCATCCCAGGCATAAACCATATTTAAATCTCTATCAAAATAAGATAGATCATCCCGCCAGTTAGATGGTCCTCCAATATGTGGATCACCCCACATACCAAAAACTACCTCATTAAGATCTTTTTCACTTTTATTGGTCACCTTATATATTAGAAAAACAACATCTTCAGCTAAAGGATTTGACCATTGATAATATCGGCATTCAATTTCAATACCTAATCCCAATCGGGATGAGTCCTGCGGGAATGGGTAATACTTAAATTCTTGGTTACTCCTATCGTCAACAACAAAAAAAGATTCTAAATCTGCATTAGACGACCCTTGTCTGAGAGCACCAGGCCAGACATATCTTTTCAAGTTAGGATTGTACCATCCATCGGGCCAGCTATCAGGTTTTCCATCACCATCACGATCAACATCATTCGAAGTGGGAATTCTTAAACTATTGGGGTCTCCATATGGAACATTCTGTTCATTATAAGCAAGTGGTTCCCATCCCCAAAAAACTTTTCCATCTGGTGAAATTTCACCGCCTAGAGATACTAATCCATCACTAATTACTTTTGCGAACCATATAGGATTTCCATCATCATCCAATACTGGATCACCGTTCGCATCTTTTTTGATGTAAGCGTCAATGTGACTATTTGCTGCTATAGGGACTTCTGCACCAATGAAAGGGCCAAACTCATAACCATACCCTAAGCCTTCCCAAACAATATCTGTGACTCGGTTTCCTGGACTAGATATAGAACCGTAATTCCAAATTTCAGTTGTAATCTTGTTTCCATTTAAAATAGCTTTTTGGCGACGGAGAATTTCATCATTTTTTATTGCTCGGCGTTCAAGTATCTTATCTCTCCATTGATAGAAAACTTCATGGTCTAGTGACTTCCAGTTCTTTTGAGGCCCTTCAATTTTCCATTGTTTGGAAAATCTAGGTATTGGATCATCTTGCGAATACAGAATTGCAAATGAAACACTGAATAATAAAAATTTTCTAATAGTACTAGTTTTGATCATCAAATTCACGTGGAACTAAAAATCCAGAGACAAACCAATGTTTATTGAACGGGGAGGGGTATAATAATGTGGCCGCACTTGATATTCTGACCATTGATGTACGCCCGGTTCACCATAATGTTTTTTGAAACCTTGTGTTTCTTGAGTTGATTGAAAAACATATGTATATCCTGCTCTACCAGTATCATTAAAGACATATCTTTCATTCCGGCGATCCAATAGATTGTAAATTTTAGCATATAGGATATAATTGTATTTACCTAAAATAAAATTCTTGTGTATCCGCATATCAACTCGCCATTGCAAAGGTTTTCTTCCACTGTTAGGTTGAGGCACATAATTTGCATTAGGGATATTTGGTGTGTAAGGCCATCCGCTTGATAATTTGCTTATAATTCCAATATTCCAATTTCCTGGATCCCCGATTGATACATTAGTGTTAAATATATGTCTTTGATCCCAAGAAAGTGGGACGATGCGCTTTTCTTCTTCTTCACCTGAAAGTGCATTGTAATAAAATGAACCAGAGTTAACACTATTACCTTCAGTTATTTGATAAGTATAATCGACAAATGCAGAGGTTTTGGTTTTAGGATCATAACGTTTTGTCAGGCTAAAGGTATATCCTTTTACATTTCCATAATCTTTATTCATATAAATCGAGTAATTAGAAGGGCCATATCTTTCAGATTCATATCGGATAGACTGTATTGCCAATAGATCGCGAATATCCTTATAAAAGGCACTCATTTCCACACCAATAATTTCACCTATTTGTTGTTGAAGACCAAATTCATATAATATGGTTTTTTCCGGTTTAAGGTCTGCGTAGCCTACAGTTGGAGCTAATCCTGCTCCAAAAATACTTTTTTTGTATAATCGTCTTAATGTTGGCATTTGATAAAAATGACCGTATGAAAAATGAAGGATTCCTTTTTCTGTTATGGGAAATGCCACTCCAATTCTTGGAGAGATCATAATCTTATTTTCTGCTTTTTCTTTTTCTCCATCTGGATTCAAAAAATCAGTAATATAGTTTTCGTCTGGATTAAACTGATCGAAACGAACGCCTACATTTGTAATAAAATCATTATATTCAATTTTGTCTTGAATATATCCTGAGAAAAAAGTGGCAGTATTATTATAGTGATTATGAGAAGGAGAATCGTTTTCGGGTAATATAGTTGGAACACGATATACTTGGTTGTCATATAGTACTGTGAAATTTCTTTCATCTAAATTATCTCTTCTAAAATTCACTCCAGTTTTTAAAGCATGGCGATTTGTCAATTGATTTGTGTAATCCAATTTGAATGCAAGAGACTTAGATTTCCGGTAAGAATGTCCTCTATTAGATCCACCAAATGAAAATGTTGATGACGCAGGAGATCCTTTAATACGTGAGGCTGGCACATATTTTGAATTATTTAATATCCAATACTTGCTACCATTATCAAATTGATTATAGAGAACATATTGACCAGAGCCAAAGCGGCTTTCATCATTTTCATGTTCTGCAGAATTTAGATTGATGGGTTTGAACTGATACCCCATATAATCTGTATTTGAATAGGATAGGTTCGCTTCATAAAAACTTCTTTTACCTAACGAATGATTTATCTTAATTGAAAAATTGTTATTTGATGATTCAGATGTGGAGGTACCATCAGGATTAAATTTATAATAATGCGAATAGGATTGGGACTTTCCACCAGAATGAAGTATTTGTAAGGATAACTTTAATAATGGTGAAACTCTATAGGTTAGCTTAGACATTAAATTCAAATTGTCGCTTGGTGCCATGGGTACAAATGCACTATCACCATTCATTTCAATATACCAATTATTCGCATCTCTAAAATTAGCAGAATCGCCAATAGTGTGTTCACGTATACCATAATAATAACCTTCACTATTGCTATATCTTCCACTGATATTGAAAGTAAATTTTCCATTATCTGACATAAAAGGCATGGGTCCATTAAGTGTACCTTCTAGCACTTTATTTGTAAATAAACTGAAATGATCAATATGTGTGAAAATATTTTTATCTGTTGATTGGTGATCCCCTGATTGATAAGAGAAGCTACCATGATAATCTTTTCCACCATCTTTAACTTGAAGATTAACGATGCCACTCATTGCATTTCCATATTCAGCATTAAATGCGCCTGAAACGACTTTCATTTCCTCTAAAGCTTTATTAGAAATATTGACAGCTAGTCCATTGGTGAAAAATGGATTTGCCACTGAAACACCATCAATATAATATCCAACTTCATTTGATCGCCCACCACGGATGTGAAGTTCTCCCCCTGCACCTTGATTTACACCGGCCTGAGTTGTTAAAACGCCCAGAAAGGTTTCAACAGGCATTACTTTCATTTCATCAGCAGTCGTTATTTTCTGAGAAGCAGTGAGGTCTTTTTGGATAAGGGGACGGTCTGCCACTACAATTACTTCTTCACCTTCAATCACCGCTTCTTTTAATTCAAAATTTTGATAGGTAGTCCGATCTAGATTAACTCGCACATTATTAACACGATAAGAAGCATATCCAATGTAAGTAGCGCGAAGAGTATAGTCTCCTGGAGGAACATTCAGTATAATGTATTCTCCTTCCGCATTTGTAGCAGAACCATAGGGAGTATCATCTAGAAATACATTAACACCGGCAAGTGGCTCACCCGATTTTGAATCTAGAATGATTCCAGAAATTTTACCGGTATTAGCAAATACCGTAGAGATTATAAAGATAAATGATAGAATTTTTTTATTCAAATTGAAGCAAATTAAATGATTAGTATGCCAATTAGTGCTATTAAAAAGTAGTACTAATCTAAACGAAAGTTTAAATAGAAAAAAAAAGTTTTTGGATTAATGTGCAAACATTTTGCATTAAATTTTGTTTATTCTTATAATCTCAATAGTTATTAGCAATTCAATCGAATAATTTATTATTACAATATAATTTAATAATTAAAGTAAGAAAGAGGTGAGTTTATGAGATCAATCGTTAAAGGTACAATTTTAACTTTTACAATTATAACGCTAGCCCTATCTCAAGATTTTAAACCACATAGTATTTTTAATACTGATTTGGCTAATACTGCCGGTATGTGGTCAGTATCCACTGGACCCCGAGGAGTATGGAGTGGTTCTGATCTTGATAAAGATGGTAGGATGGAAATCTTTGCAACAGATTATAAAAATGGAACTGTACACGCGTTTGAGTGGTATTATGGCGATACATTAGTCCATGTTTGGTCTGGTACATCAAAAAGCACATATGCTACGACACCAAGGTGGGTTCAGACCGGCGATACAGATGGAGACGGACTTGGTGAGGTACTTATTTTTACAGATTATTCCCAAGTTGATTCAATAGGCCCTCAAGGTCCGGTTGCTGATAGTACAGCAGGGCTTTGGGTTTTCGAATGGGATGGTAAAACTGATAATGGATATTCAACCACTTGGTCACGAAATTTGTTGACTGCCTTTTCTGATACATTAAAACACGCAAGACCAGAACATTTTACTGTAGCTGATATTGATAAAGATGGTCGGGATGAAATTATAATGGCGAGCAATGGATCAACAAACCCTAACTACGGAACTACTTCAACAACTCATAAAGCTTATTCAGAAGATAGATTTATTATTATGGGTGTTCAGGGTGACATTGGTGTATTGCCAACCCTGGTAGAAGAATTTGCAGCTTCACCCAGAGATGCCGATAAAGATGGTGTAAGAGAAAATAGATTTGGCGGTGGAAGTCCACAGGGTGTAGTTGTTGCTGATACAGATGGAGATGGGTTGCACGAAGCTGTATGTTTCTCATGGAATAACCTTTCCTGTTTTATTATTGAGGCTACTGGGCCTGATGCTTATACACAATCTGATACAGGTTATAAGTTCGCAGATGTTGACGACTGGACACTTGCACCAAGTGTAGCTGATGTTAATGGTGACGGAAAAGATGAAGTTTATGTCGGTGCATTTTATAAAGGAATTGTTTATGTAGTTGGTGATAAAGATGGTGATGCGACCAAATTTCAATCAACTGAATATGCAGCAATGGATAGTTTAGCAACATCGTGGGATTCTGCTAAAAACAGAGGAAATGTCTACGCTTTGGGATCCGCTGCGCATAACACTGCGTTTGAAAAGCCAGCGGTTTTTGTTGGACATGGAACCGGTTTTAGAAAGTACGATTTCACGGGTACTGATATATTTTCATCTGCTAGCTACACAAAAACCGATTATACAAAAGCTACAGGTCACATTGATTCCTTGCAAACAGGTGGTGTGAATAAAATGTTTGCAGGTTCAAACGTGGATGGCGATAAATACGGTGAAGTGATTTTAGCTTATCAAGGTGTAACTGACAGTGTTATGGTTGCTGGTGCATATAGCAAAAAACACAGAACATTCATAAGAGTCCTCGAATGGACTGGTCCAAGTACAGACTTAAGTGTGAAAGATATTGTTTTGATTACACCAGAGGATTATAAATTAAGTCAAAATTTCCCAAACCCATTTAACCCAACCACAAGTATCGAATATACTTTGCCTATAGCAAATCAAATTTCGATTACGATATATAATATTATGGGTCAAGAAGTTGCTAATGTTTTGCCACTTCAAGATAAACCTGCGGGAACACACCGTGTTACCTGGAATGGATTAGATAGGCAAGGTAATAAAGTAGCAAGTGGTACCTACTTTTATACTATGCGCTATGGAAATTTTGTCAAAACGAAACAAATGACTTTGATGAAATAGTGTGAACGATACACATCATGAAAAAAAGCCTCTTGCTTGCAAGGGGCTTTTTTTATTTCTATTGAACTTGGTTCATTGTGATAGTTGCTCTAATCTTAAATTCCAATAGCAATGAAAAATAAATTATTATCTTTTGTAATCGCTCTATCTATTTTTTCTAAGCTACCAGCACAATTATTAGATGCTGTTATTCCAATTCAATTTGATGCCCCCGCCCAACTCACTAAAATCACTTCTGGGTACCAATTAACAGGAAATTCATCTCAATTAACCAATAACATATTAATAGATGGTGCTGCAATACGATTTTCTGCTTCTGACAGTACCGAAATATGGTTTCAATTTTTAGATGATGTGGGTAATTGGTCAGAAAAAAAGAAAGCGAAGATTTTTTATGAGCCTAATAGTGATCGATTTATTGCATCTGTTTTGGATTCAACCTTAGGTCGGGTTGAAAAAATGAAATATGAAGCAAGATCTTCAAGTACAATCGCTTTTATCAGTGCAGGTCTATATGACAAGGAATCCAGAGAACCTAAGATTAATGAAAAATATATCAATATATCACCAGAGAATCTAGGTGTTGATAAACCTATGATTATTTCACGTAAGGATTGGGGAGCTCGCGATCCTAAATCTGGTTATTCCAATCACCCTTATTATGATAAGATGACACTGCACCATGCAGCAGGTTGGGCAGCTACCACTTTGAACGAAGGTAAAGCTGCAGTGAAGTCAATACAAGAATTTCATCAAGATGGGAGAGGTTGGAGTGATATTGGATATCATTTTGTAGTTGATATGGGTGGAAATATATATCAAGGACGACCTGAAACAGTTTTAGGTGCACATGTAGGTGGTGCAAACACAGGTAATGTTGGTGTATGTGTATTAGGATGTTATCATCCTCCAGAAACAAACCTACCATGTAATGATGAAATGACTTATGAAACAGAAAAATCTCTTATTCATCTTTATGCCTGGATTGCCGATACATATGGTGTAGAACCAAAAGTATTAAAAGGCCATAGAGATTATTTTGGAAACACATCATGTCCAGGTAATAATGTTTGGGGAATGCTACCAGAATTACGTGCTGAAATTGCGCTATTTATATTATATGGTGATCAACCAACTCGTTTTGCTTTATTTCAAAATTACCCTAATCCATTTAATTCTACTACGACCCTACACTATGATTTACCTGATCTCAGCCAGGTGAAGATTACTATATATGATATGTTAGGTAAAGAGGTCATTCAATTAATTAATCAAAAACAGAACTATGGATACAAAAAAATTGTATGGAATGGAAAGAATAAAATTGGCAATGTGGTTGCACCAGGTATATACCTTTATAAAGCTGAATTAGGATCATTAATTGAAGTAAAAAAAATGATTTTAATAAAATAATTATTAACAAATTCAAAAAATATGAGTCAAAGCATATATATGCTTTGAAATAAATAAAAGGTATTAAATTCCAATAATGAAAAAAATAATAATTATATCACTTATTTTTCTAACTAGTATGTCCTTTGCTCAGAGGGGCG
>CAYRYZ010000045.1:0-11116 GCA_964428745.1 uncultured bacterium
ACTTAAATGAATACTATGAAAAAGAAATTAGTTATTAAATTATTATTGTTATCGGTGACATTGGCACAGGAGAGCAATCTTTTTTCACTAAGTATTTTAAGTGATATTTCTTTTTCATCTAAAGATTCATCATTTAATTCTAGCGGTCTTGAATTTGTTGCTATGGGAAATCTAAGTCCTAATGCTCACGTAATGGCTTATTTCCACAGTCCTATTGATGGGGATCCGCCAACTGTTGAAGAGGTTTATGTCAATTTTATGGTTGCCCAAATTAAACTTGGATATTTTCGACCTGAAGTGGGGATATTAAATAAAACACATAGGCATACCTTTAATTTTATTTCTTCACCTAATGCTATGAATTACATGTTTGGTCCTCATTCATGGGCAAGTCTTGGGATAAAAATCAATCAAGAACTGCCCACACCATGGAAAAGCAATATTGGTATGAATATTTTACAAAACGGCGTTGGTGAGGGAATGAATATGCAGGGCCACTCCCATGGATTATCCCCAACCTATGTAGATTCTGTTGATGGGTTTTCTTCATTAATAACTTTAAATAATCAATTCAATTTATATGGAGATAAAATATTATTTGTAGGTCTTAACTATATAGACGGAAGGGGGAAAGAATTTTCTGGTGGTGACTTCAAATTTATTAATCGTATTAACCAATTTTCTTCATGGGTTGTTCAAAGTGAATACTTTATTGGTAATATTTCTAGTTTGCACCACGGAATTTCCTATCACCCAGATGAGACTCTTTCAGCTGGTTATTTCATGGTTGGGAGACAATTTAATAAGAAATATCATCTGGGATTATTAGCTGACCACTGGTCTTATAAATTTAAAGCCACACAAGGTACTTCGATAGGATTGTATGGAGATTATGTTCCTGATGAAGATAATCTTGTATTCCGTTTTAAACTTATGAAAGACAAACAAACAGATAATGATGGGATGTATGGAATAATTGAAATGTCTTGGTCATTAGGATCTCATAAGCCAAAAAGGTATTAAATGAAAATAGTCCTTTCTATATTACATCGCCTTTGTAAATTTAGTTCTATATCATGCGTTTAATTTATATTTGGACAACACGAATTATACTAACCATAACTATGGTTGGTTTTATACCATTTTCAAGTAACCCTACACTTGTACAAGCTCAGTCCAAGAAAAAGAATCCAGCTCAAGCAAGTAAATATGCCAAAAGAGGAAACGCTAAGGCCAAGAAAAAAGACTACAGAGGGGCTCTTGCTGATTATAAAAAAGCATATCAACTAAATCCCTCATCTGGCTATAAGAAAAAAGTACAGCAACTAACCTCATTGGCTAAAAAAAGTGGTGGTAAATCATCGAAAAAAAAGCCATCAACAAAACAAGCACAACAAGCAGCAAACTATGCCAAAAGAGGGAATTCTAAAGCTAGGAAAAAAGATTATGTAGGAGCATTAAAAGATTATCAAAGAGCATATAAGTTGAATCCATCTTCATCAAATAAGAAGAAGGTACAACAATTGACTTCATTGGCTAAGAAAAGCGGTAAAACTGTAGCCTCAAAATCACCAACTCGAGCTAAAACACCTAGAATTTCTGATATTCCAATGATAAGCCCCGTTAAGTATGCAAATGAAATTTATAATATAACTGAAGCCTTTGAATCAAGTTCGAGAAATTTAGCTCGAGCTACGCACTACCTCGATGAAAAAGAGAAGAAAAAGGTGGAAAGGATTTATCTTAAAAGAGCTCCCTCGACATCAGACCTTGAGCAAGCTGCTAGACTGGAGCCTAATGATTTCCGTAAACAGGTTGATTTATCTAGAAATTATGAGGCAAATGGTCGTTTTGAAGATGCTAAAGAGATTTATCTAAAATTAGCTGCTCAGCATCCTAATAATGCAGATGCTCACTTTCACCTTGGTTCTTTTTATGGAAGATTTGGTCAAATGACCAAAGCGAGGCATTCTTTTGATGAGGCTCTAGATGTCCAGCCTAGTCATAGAGCTACTATTGAAACAATGGCTACTTTGTTTAAAACTAAAGAATCTAGATCAATGTCTGATGATATGTTATCAAAATCTGCCCAAAAAGATCCAAAGGGCCCTGGGAAACAAATGAAAAAAGTCAGGCAGAATTTAAATGATCTCAATTTTGATGTAGCCGCCAAACTAGCACAAGGCGGACAAGATATGTTTCCAAATCAAGTTGCTTTTATCTACCTTAAAGGTCGAGCATTTGAAGGCCTGGGGAATTTGGATAAGGCCAAGGCTACTTATCAACAATCCATCAAAAAAGACCCGACCCATCATGAATCTTATGTAGCTTTAGGTGATCTTTATTTTGGCCAAGGAAAATATGTATATGCGGCATTGACTTATGGAGACGCCATTAAAATTGATCCATCAGATAAGAATTCACGCTTTAATCAAGGTTTAAGTTATTTTAAAGGAAGTGAATGGGGTAGGGCTGCCTCATCATGGGAAGATCTGCTTCACTATGAACCCCACAATCAAGAAGTCCGCGCTCTGCTCCCTCAAGCCTATTATATCTTAGCTGTTGAATATAACCGAGTAGGCCAGTCAAGCTTGGGACAAACTGCTTTTAGGAAGGCTTTGAGTGTTAATAAAAATTCTGGAATATGGCTCCCTGGATCTATGAGAGTTTTGGGTGACTATTATAGAGAAAAAGGAATGAATAGAGAATCATTGGCAGCCTATCAAGAAGCTATAGAACTCAAGCCAAATGATGCTCAAACATACTTAGGCCTAGGAATCACTTATTGGAGAATGAATGAAGCTGGCTTAGCAAAGGCAGCTTGGGCGAGATCAATGGAAATAGATCCTACAAATAACGATGCTCGTGGTTGGCTTTTATTAGCTGGAAAAACTTCGAGTTAATTCTAGTCGATAGGATTCGCGTATGAATTTCAAAATTAAAGTTTTATTCATATTTTCACTTAGTTTAGTATTCTTTCTTGCTTGTGAAGACGAAGAAGGAAAAGATCGCCCTAAAGAACTTGTAGGCACATGGTATCTACATGAAGCTAATAGCTCATTAGAACTGACTTCCAAGATAGATCAGACCGCGCTAGACCCTTTTTCAAAGGGTACTTCATCGCTTTCAGTAAAAGGAAATTCGTCTGATATATTGCTTAATCATATGATGGTGCAATATGATTATTACAGTGGAGGTGAATCCATTATATTATCAAATCGTCCATTTTTTGATGATTTTTCAGATGATATGAACTTTCCAAGTATTCTATTGATATTAGGTAAGGATGATATGGGAGAACAAATTGCATATATGCAGGCCATGCTTTCTCCAGATGAATATGGGATTTATTTTAATATATCTGACTTTGTATATGATAAAGATAATCATTCTTTACAAATGACTGATACGCTATTTGCTATGAATATGGTAACCGGGGAACCGGACCAATCAGATTATCATGTGCTTTATGGAACATATCAGGCTAAAACAATTAATCTTAGTGCAAATACCCCCAAGACTTTTGATTTTCCGCCGATTTCACAAGAAATAGTTGGTGATCAAGAATCAATGATACTTGAAGAAAATGGTCAAGCCACTTTGAGTCATATTGATAGTTATGATGGAACTAAGTATGATGAGTTAGGAGAGTGGCATGTTGAAGGAAATACTCTTTATATAATTGCAGAGATTATAGATGATTATGATGGATCTACTGAAATTGACTCCATTGTAGCAACATATATGGTAAATGGATCTGAGCTTACATTAAATGAAGAGGGTGATATATGCGAAGATGATTATCCCGATAATTTTGATGAATTAAATTGCTATAATAACTTTGAACTGATGTTTGGCTTACAACTTAATTCAATATTAGAAACAAATGCTCTTTTAGAGTTGAAATTAAATAAAACACCTCATTCAGCAAACCGCATAAGTATTAATAGATTTAATGTTGATCAGATAATGGATCAATTCAGACAATTCAAGTTGAAATAAAGACTATTTCTCAACTAGGGGTGTACATCATATTTACTTTTCTATTGGGAAGTGCCCTAATTTTATTACCCCTATGAAGTATTTAATTCTATTAATTACTGTGTTCTCATTATTGAATGCGCAACATCCCGGTGATATTGAAGTTCGCCGTGGTACAGATGCGTTTTACAATTATGAATATGAACGAAGTGTCAAAGTTCTTGATTCTGCTCGCAAAAAATATCCGGGTCATCCAGGTGTCCATGTTGCCTGGGTAGCAGCGAAGTGGCGGAGTGATGAATCAACGCTCTTAAAGAGTGAAGTGTATAAAAATTTTGAGAGTAATCTTGATGATATAGAACTGGTATATGATTCTCTATTATCTGAGAACCCATCAGATCCTGATTATCTTTTGTATTATGGCACAACAAAAGGTCTCAAAGCACGAATACTATTAGGTCAAAAGAAATGGATTCCTACGCTGATCTCTGCATATAGAGGCTTCCGTATTGTTCAGAAAGTTGAGCAAATGGACTCAACTTTACTTGATCTATATCTTCCGATTGGAATAGTTGAATATTATGCTGGGATGAGCAATGTGCTTTTGAAGGCAGGGGCAGAGCTTTTCGGTTTAGAGGCATCCAAGAAAGAGGGCTTAAGGAAAATGGAAATCGCGGCGACGCAAAGTCCTTGGGCATGGACTGAGGCGATGAGCATATTATCCTTCATATATCAGTTTGTTGATATTGATGTCGAAAGAGGATATTTACTGAGTAAAAATTTAGTAGAAAAATATCCAAATAATTATGATTACAAGATTCATTATGTTCAAAGCCTGCTTCAAAAAGGAGAATTGAAGTTAGCAGAAGAGAAACTTGCAAAATTAAATGTTTCTCTCCTTGAGCAGCGACCTCGCCATCAAGAATTATTTACTTCTTACGTACATTATCTTTGGGCCTACTATTATTATTTGAATGGCGATGAAGCAAGAGCCTTAAATTTTTCAAACCTCAGTATTGATAATTACTATTCAGATTTAGATGCATTTTTAGGAGAAGCATACCTACTTAGAGGAAAAATTATGGATAAACGAGGTAAGCGTATGGAAGCTGTAATTGCATATAAGAAATGTATCAAATTGGGAAACTATACCTATGCTATTCAATTGGCTAAAAAATATTTGGATGATCCTTTTCAACAATAGACTTTTGTAATTTTGTACTAAATAATGATTAAAAGAAAAAAGACAAGAGAAGTTAAGGTTGGAAACCTAATTGTTGGTGGTGAGCATGCGGTTACCGTACAGTCTATGACCACAACAAAGACCCACGATATTAAAGCAACTCTAAATGAAGTTGAACGATTAGAAGAATCAGGTTGCCAAATCATTCGAATCACAGTGCCAGACCAACCTGCAGCTGATGCATTATATGAGATTAAGAAACGTATGAATGTTCCACTTGTCGCAGATATACATTTCAATTACCGTATGGCCCTAGAAGCCGTAGATGCAGGTGCAGATAAGATCAGGATTAATCCTGGAAACATTGGGGGAAAAAAGAAAGTCAAAGAAGTTTTAGATAAAGTAAGTAGGGCAGGGCTTCCAATTAGAATCGGTGTTAATGCGGGAAGTCTAGAAAAAGATCTTATTGAAAAGTATGGGTTTCCAACACCTGAGGCGATGGTTGAAAGCGCCAAGCGTCATATTGATATTTGTCAGGAACATAATTTTGATGATATTATTGTATCGCTTAAAGCATCGGATGTTAATCTAATGATGTCTTCTTATGAACTCTTCTCAAAAAAATATGATTACCCACTTCATTTAGGCGTTACTGAAGCAGGGCCTACCAAATCAGGTTCGATAAAATCTTCTGTAGGAATCGGTACTTTATTGGCAAAAGGAATTGGTGACACAATTCGGGTGAGTTTAACTGATGATCCTGTAGAGGAAGTACATGTAGGTTTTGAAATATTAAAATCTCTTGGACTAGCATCTAAAGGCGTTACTATTGTTGCTTGTCCAACTTGTGGTAGATTAGAGGTAGATTTATTTAAAATTGCTGGTAAAATGGAAGAAAAATTAAAAGATGTTAAAACTCCTATGACGGTTGCCCTTATGGGTTGCGCGGTTAATGGGCCGGGTGAGGCATCGCACACAGACCTTGGAATCGCATTTGGTAAAGGCTCTGGGCATTTGTATTATCAAGGTCAAAATCGAGGTAAGGTTTCTGAAAATAAAGCTATGGAAAAGCTAGAAGAAATGATTTCAGAGTTTGAAACAAGTAAACAAGAAGAATGATATGAAGTTTATAATTGCTATAATTTTTTCATTGATGTTATTACCTGCACAGGAAAAGAAGGATGATCCCACTCCAAGTGCTATCTCTGTTTATTGGAAAACATTAAAGCCACAGGAAAAAGAGATATTCTTATTCTCTTATCTTACCCAGGTCTATGATACCCATCAGAAGATGGTTGATGATTTGGGATATGGAGATGTAACAACATGGTATTACGACAATAGAGCTGAATTAATTTATGGTATTTTTGACCAAGTGAATCAGTCAGGTATGCGAGAGTATATAGGATGGATTGATGAGTACTACAAGCACGAAGAATTTGCCGGAAATTCCTTCGACGATGCTTTATCTTTTGCATTTCGCTTCCAGCAAGCAGCTGGTGAAACTATTTGGGAAAAATATGAGAATCTCAAATTCGGGAAAATAAAACCGGAAAATTAATGTCAATCTATCGTCCAAAATTCTTACTAGAGTGGTTGGATATAAAACGGGAAGGGGGTTATAAACTTTTACTGAAGAAAAAAGGGTGGCAAGTTTTCGTAGCTTTTATCCTTTTTTATCTCATCAGAGATTCAATATTATATATATTGATTCCATATTTAGGCTATACATCATTTAAAGGTTGTTTCTAAAACCATCTTTCAAATTAAATATTAAATTATACCGCAGTTATGATGAGTTCATCTAATTATATAGGTTTACCTGAAGCAACATTGTTGTTAAATCACCTCAAAACAATTAATCCAGAATATGGTATTGAAATTATTTTACCTCAACAGCGTTGGCCAAATCTCAAATTAAATCAAACAACTGATGTTATGAAAATGATACATCAACATCGTGAAGTATATTTAAATGCATCTACTAATGATCTTGGAATGATATATCATACTGAAGCTAGTGGTTATGCTGATCTTTGGATCCATATCTTAGACGAAAATAAAAATATTATAGGTTTATCTATTAATAAACTTTTTGAAGTAAATCAAAACCCTCTAAACTACTTTCAAGCATGTATGTTGAGTAGAGATATTCAAAATTTGGGAATTTACCCATTATTGCAGGATCTAAGGATTGCAATTTTTCCAGCAAATCATATTTTATGTCGAACACAAAACCCAATTGTGTATAAAAAATATCAAGAATTCTGTTATAAGCATGGAATGTCAATTTCACCAACGTTAGATAAAATTTATCCACAATCTATTGATATTGTTAAAGCAGCGGGTTTTAATATAGATGATCAATCAGTATCTCGTAATGCTATAAATGGAGAAGTATTAAAAGAGACACCCATCCCAGATCAAGAGATTGCTTCATTATGGGAGCGCATTAATATTGCAAATGGAGATTTATTGGTAATTATTTGTTACAAATAGTTATTTATTTTAAATAAGTAATTGGTTTCCATTCTTCTGTTAATTTTCCAGAAGCTTTTATATAGTAAACCCCAGATGCAACTTTATTTCTAGAGTCATCGATCCCATTCCAAGTGAAGGTATGATTACCCGATGTTGTTTCCCCAGAAAATAATCTTCTAATTCTTTTTCCATTCAAGTTAATTATATCAACTGTTATTGTTGAATTACTTAGCATATAGATCGAAAACTTCACTACTCCATTAAAAGGATTAGGGTAAGGGTCATTTAAAATAAATTCTACGGGAACAGTTATGTCAGTTCCAGGTTCACCATCTTCAACAGTTAAAAAATAATCCCAATTGCCGCCAGTTGTATCTTGGCTTACTATAGAAAGGTGAATAGATTGAAGATTCTCTGGATCGATATTTATTGATGGACCGGATATCACTCTATATGAATTATCATTCTTTTTAAGGATAGCATTTAGTTGTAGATCAGAAAAGATGCCACTTTTATTATATAGATTAACTGATACAGGTTTTTGAGAAACAATTCTAACATATTGACTCCCAAAACGTGATAACCTTGTTGACTTAACGGTATCTTGATTGCCAATTTGGAAATTAATGGTTTCTAAGATAGTTGGCCCATTCACTGGATAATCTTGAGCTTCTTCATAAGAAAATTCTTCAGTTCCAGTAGATGACATTATTTGATTTGCCACAGACATGCCATTTAAGGCTTGTTGAAATGAATATCCTATTGTTTTCAAGGCTTCTTCGATTGCTAAATGTGATCCGTCCTTTTCTCTACTATTTGATTTTGTAGAGGCTTCCACGATTTTTCGGATAGCATTCGTTCCTCCCATGTGCTGTTCTATATATTCAAAAAAGATGAAAGAACCATACCAATGGAACCCACTTTCGTCCAATGATCTATGGGGATATTTAAACCAATCTTCCATGTATTGATAACAATCATTGATTTCGTCAAAAATTTCTTCTTCCATCCAAATGGCTGAAGACTCAAGGAGCCATGGCTTTTCCCATCCATCATATCCGAATTGAATTGCATGATAGTATTCGTGTGCTGCAGTTACTTTTATATTTTCAAGTTCTTCTAAAACAAAATTTTTATAATTATTTCTAATAGCCATATAGCTTGTAAAGGCATTTTTTTCTACTCGTGACTCTGATTTTTCGTTATCTCCTTTACCTTGTGCATATTCTTCTGGTTGTACATATCCATAATATTTTGAGGGTATCGAACGGATGTAGATATCATAGTGGTCCGATCCTCCTTTATCCCGAGATGTTGAATAATATCCATCTCCAGGAGGTTTAGTGTAGCCCATTTGATCATGAAGCATATTTGAAACATAATCAAAAATTTCAATGACTGATTCAATATAATCTGGCAACAAATTATTATTTTGATCTTTAGTGTCAATAGCATGAAAACCAGAGGTTGTATAATGCAGTCTGAAATGTCCACTATCGATGAATTTATCTAAGCCAGCAGACTCTGATCGTTTTGCTCCACCTCGCGTTACCAATTGGCTATTAAAATTAAAACCAACCTCCTCTAATTTTTTCTTATCATCATAATCTATATTTTGACCATTTTTAGCTATTTCTAGTAAATAGGGGGTAAGGTGGTGATTATTAGTTTTTACGTCTGTGAAGGCGTTGAAAACAGTTTCTATGGACTGTTTAACATTCTGTGCACTTAAATCAATTGATAGAATGAAAATCAGTATGAATGACCTCATCGATCATCTTCCTCTTGAGTTTTCTGTCGTTTTCGATAAAGGTAAAATCGAATAAATAAAGCCATAAAAAGTATTCCAACAACATAGAACCAAGCAAAGTAGGGTAGATTTTCTCTCATTTTGCTTTATATATTATGAATTGTTCATAGCAATAGGCTATTAGTATAAGGCTAAACCCAACTGGGATTTCCCAACCTTTTTGGTTATTCCTTTTCAATAATCCAACACCCACGATACTAGAGCCAGTAAAATAAAGTCCCTTTATCCAAGATCTAGGTCTATTATCGTCTACATTCTTTTTGTTAGAGCGATTAGGCCTCTCAGCTTCGATCGAAGCTAATACATTTGATAATGGAAATCGCAAAGCCACGAGTAGTCTACTGCTAGAATCATCAAAGTAAAATTCAAAATCTTCAACAGGTAACTTCATTTTGAAGCCTATTTGTATAGATTCTCCTGTATTCACGATTTCAATATTTGAGATTGGATACTCAATTCGGGTCTTTTCTAATGCTATTACGTCGCCAGTAGCATTATGGATTGTCATATAATACCAAGAGTTAGTGTCATTGTACCATCCTGTCACTTGAGACTTATCAAGTGGTATATCTGACAAGATATTAATAGATATGCCATTTTTTTTTGACGATATAGATATTTGGCTGATTTGTTTAGTTTGGCTAAAAACTATATTGAAGAGGAATAATATTAGGATGCTTCTTTTCATTCTTCTATTTTATTTTTGTATTCCTTAATCCCTTTTTGCAAACCTTCAATAATCGCTTCCATAATAGTATCCGATCGGATATTATTAATTATATTTAAAACCAATATGGGATAAACTTCTTGGGGTAAGATTGGTTCCAATTCTTCAAAAGGATCTTCTTCGTCAATAATATCATCAATCGATAAACCAGAATCCAATTTGTTTTGGAGTTTTTCTTGTATAGCATAGACATATGAAGTTAATTCTTCATTTGACAGGTGAATAAGGTCCTTAGTTTTCATATTCGAAAGGTTCATAGAGCACCTGAATTTAGTTGGAATATTGGAGCTGTGAAATTGAGATTTAGACATTGAACACCATTCGATAGTCAAAGTAATTTCTATAACATAATGAGAATACCTCGGAACATCTTTCTCATATTTGCATTTGTCTCAATCTCGACAACTTCGGTTTTCTCTCAGATCAAGAATCAAGGTGCAATAGGATCTGTAACCATCGACGGTAAAGTATGGAATCAAATTGCTATGCGCCCCGTTATTCCATTTGGTAAATGGGGAGTAGCACTTGACCTAGTTTTTTATTTTGATGCAGAAGGAAATATTCACTCCGATGAATGGGACTTCTCATCGGGAAATGCAATTAAAAATACTCTTATAGATAAAATTTATTATATACGCTATGGCTTCCCCGGTAGCCCCACATATGCCAAGATCGGCGCTTTAGATCATGTAGATTTAGGTTACGGAATTCTAGTAAGTGGGTATGCCAATAATATGCTTTACCCCCAGGATAGAAAGATTGGGCTAAGCTTTGAAAAAAACTCTAAATCTAGCAATATAGAGATATTCATAAATGACTTTAAGGAAAATATTGGGTTAATAGGTGGTAGATATAAAACCAAGAAGCTTTTGGGGTTACCTATTGGCTTTTCAATTGTATCGGATCGAAATCAATTTTTAGGCCTTAAAGATAG
>CAYRYZ010000046.1:0-3482 GCA_964428745.1 uncultured bacterium
ATTTTTTTTGCAATTGATGTGAATGCTGGTGCAAAAAAAGGCATCCAATATTGGAAAATTACTAATTCAGGAGAAATCATATTAATATAGCTGGCAACTTTGCTCCATGAAAAAGGATTAATGGAATTTATTATCTCAATCGAATCATTATCTTTAAATGAAGATTTTTGACTTTTACCTGGGAAAAAAATTTTCGGATATTGGAGAGAAAAAGAAATTTTATAAATTTCGTGATGTTTTTGTAGCTCTTTAGCTAATGAAAAATTAAACATCGAAATTCCTCCGCGATAGGGAGGGAAGGGTCCAATTAGAGCGATCTTCATTATAGATCGATTAAAATATTAAGATTTAAGAATCTCTTTCACTCGGGATTCTTTATACTGATTTGAATTGGCAATCATTTCGCCTACGAGGCCTATAGAGAAAAATTGTATTCCAATAACTATGATAAGAACACCTAACATCAAAAGTGCCATATGCTTAGCAAAAGGTTCATTCAAAGCATACTTTAAATATATTATATAGATTTCAACTCCAACTCCCGATAAAAATGTGTATAAACCAATCTTGCCAAAGAAATACAATGGACTTTGAGTGTATTTTGATAAAAATAAAATTGAAATTAGATCAAAAAAACCATGAAACATCCTTGAACCACCATATTTGGTTTCTCCATATAGGCGAGGGCGATGATTAACAATTATTTCTGTAACTTTAAAATTTTTATATCCTGCTAAAGCCGGTATATATCTATGACGACCTCCATATATCTCCAGAGTTTTAACAACGGATTGTCTATATATCTTTAGTCCGCAATTAAAATCATGAATTTTTACACCTGTGAATAATCTTGTAATAAAATTAAAGAATTTTGAAGGGATTTTCTTTGACAAAGGATCTTTTCTATCTTTTTTCCATCCTGAAACAAGGTCAAAACCTTCTTCTAATTTTGCAATTAAATTAGGTACTTCTTTTGGGTCATCTTGTAAATCTGCATCCATAGTAACAATATATTCACCATCAGCATTTTTAAATCCTTCACCTAATGCAGCTGATTTACCATAATTTCTATGAAATTGAATAATTTTAGTATTTATATCATTTTTAACAATATTCTTGATAACACTTACAGATCCATCAGATGATCCATCATCCACAAAAACGATTTGATAAGAATCAAAAGAAGATAATACTTTTATTAATTCTTTATAAAGTTGTTCAACAGATTCAACTTCATTATAAACGGGTATAACAACTGATATTTTCATGAACTCTCGTTAATTAATATTATAGCGTTAGGAATTTCGCGAATAAGATGAGGGTATTGTGCATCAAATTCTCTTTCAGTTATTTCTAGACTAATTTGGCTATTTTTATCACTCATTCTAAAAGAAATATTATTTACTAATGATCCAAATTGTGTTTGGACAGATTGAAATTGAATTTCTCTATGAAGTGTTTCTGATTCAGATTTAATATTATTGGCATCAGAGAATATAGAGGGAATACTACCCCATAAGAATGTTCTTAATTCATTCGGCTCAATTAGTTCAAACATAGGAAGTGTAAGAAGGATAGATTCTTTATTATATCGTCTATTATTTCGCATATCCCATGCATCAATCTCATTATTAGCAATAACTAAGAATAGTATCTTTCTTCCAATTATATCTCTGAACTGTATATAAGCACTATCTCGCGAAGTAGAAAATGTAAAATTAAGCCTTCCATCGAATGTACCTTTAGATAATATATATCCATTCCCCCTACAATAATTTTTCGTACTTAAATCATGAACACTAATAAAATCTATTTCAGAATCTGGAGGAGTTGAGCATCCAAAAAATAAAATTAAAACTATAACTATGTAGGGGTTTTTATTCAGGGGAAGCCTTCTCAATCAGCATAGGGTTATCTTTATCTAATGCTAAAGCACGTTTATAATAATTTATAGCTTCCTTTAATTTATTATCTTTCATAAATACATCACCCAAATGTTCCAAGACTACTGAATTATCCTCTACAATCTCTAATGAATACTCTAAGAATTGTTTAGCCTTTTTTGTTTTATTTAATTTATAATAAATCCAACCGATAGTGTCAAGATATGAAGCATTATTAGGTTCTAAAGCGATTGCTTTTTTTGCCATCATCAATGCCTCATCTAGATTTTGATCCCTTTCAACTAAGCTATAAGCATAATTATTCAATGCTTGGGCATCTAAACTATCTATTCGTATTAAATGGACATAGATACTATCAGATTTATTCCAATTTTCTTTCGCATCATATAGAATTGCCATAGAATGAAGCAGACTAGAAGAATTTGGTTCAATTAAATGAGATTTTGCATAATAATTAATCGCTTCATCATATTGTTTTAAACGGCTATGAGCTAAACCAATTAGATACTGGATTGAAAATGAGCTCTTAAAAATCTCACTGACAGGTTCTAATAAATCAATGATTGCTTTTGAATTATTTTCATTCATAAATACTAATGATCGGCTATAATATCCTCGCCAATCTTCAGGGTAATTAGTAATTAGCTTGTCGGCCAAATCAGCAGCTTTTTTGTATTCTAATTTTTCCATATATATATCAAATAATGAAAAATAATAATTTGGGTTATTGGGCGAATCCTTGATTACAGACTCAAGTAATTCATGAGCTTTATCAGTTAATCCAGAACGATAATATAATAAACCCAACTGAGCGCGGCGTTCCAAAGTTTCTCCGTGAATTTCATTTATAGACTCAATATGTTTTATACCTTCATCAAATGATTTTGATTGAGAAAGGAGATCAATAAAAACAGCTAAATATCTTTCCTGATCAGGTAACGATTGTGATAATTTTTTAAATATTGATTTTGCTTGATCATAATCATTTTGCTTAATGGCAAATCGACCTGCTGTCTCTAACAATTCATATCTATTTGGTTCTAAAGAAAATGCTTCTAAATATAAATTCATAGCCGCAGAATAATTTTTCTTTATTTTTTGTAGCTCAGCCAATGCTATTATATATCGTGCATCATCAGGATTTATTTTATTTAGTTGTTCAAAATATTTTTCTGCTTCACCATATTTTTTTTGAAGAACAAATTGATCTGCAATTAGTTGTAAAGCTTTTACATCATTCGGGTCTTTTTTGATTGCAATTTCCAAATGATTATTAGATAATTCTGGCTTACCTATATTCCAATAACATTCAGCTATTGCTGTATGAATCGCGCCAACATTTGGATCAAGAGTTAGTGCTTGTTGAAATTCAATAATGGCCATTGGGAAATCACCCTGATTCATAAGCATTTGACCATTCATAAAATGACGTAATCCTTCAGCATTTGGTTGATTTTCAATCCTACCATTATCAGCGACTGGATTTTCAGCAGAAATTGATTTTGCAGGATTACTTGATTGACATCCTATTAATAATGTAAATAAAATTATAATATTATGTGTTTTGAATAAATACAT
>CAYRYZ010000046.1:3582-10825 GCA_964428745.1 uncultured bacterium
ATTTCAGGAAATTTTTCAAACCAGGAGTTGGAACAGATTGTTTTATTTTCCGTAATTGCCAAACCATGCAAAGTATTTTGAATCTCAAAGTCTTGATTCTCATCTATATCTTCTTTAAAGCCATCTACCAATGCAATATTAGCTGATTCATTACTATCATTTAAAAATACAATTGTAAGTTTATCATATTTGAAGAATGACCTACATATTCCACGAATTGAGTCAATTAACTCACTTGAGTCTGATTTTAAATCTAACTCTTCAATTACTTTACCAACTTTTGTATTAAAATTATTGTTGATCATCAAATTTTCAATTTCTTTTAAATCATCCATTCCAGATGTTATTATACCCATGGCTTTTTCAATAACATTCTGATCTTGAGCTTTTATTGAAGAAAAATGCTCAGCAAATACTAAAATGAATCCTAGCGCATGCTTTTTATATATAATCGGTAACCCAATAATTGTTTCACTGCCTCTCCACGATTTTTCTAATAAAATGTTTTCCCACTTCCCAGGATTATCTTTTATGTTAAGAATTTGAGATTTATTTGCTGATAATATTTTTGCAACAATATTGTTTTCTTTTTCGATTAAACCCTTAAAAAAATCAGTAGAATTATTTTGGATTGAAAATTCTTTATTTACAGAATCATACATATAAATACCAACAGAATAATCTTCATTCATAGCAATAATAATTTCTTCAGCATGCTTAATTAAACGTTCATAATGATCTTTAATAGCTGATGAAAATGTTTTCTCATCAATATTCTTACTTTGGTTATTATTTATATTTAGTAGTTCTTTCTTAAGAAGAAGGTTTGGGAAAGCATAGCTAATAAACACAACAAAAAGGCCTCCTATTACAAGTCCTTTCAATATGACAAATATGTAATTATCCTGTGATGGTGCGAAAAAAAGTATCAATGTGACAAAGAAAAGGAGTAGGACTGCAATTTGTCTGTATAAAACCATAGTACAAAATAAAAATCCCTGCATTGAAATACATTAAATACAGGGATTTTTTTATTTTGATTAATCTATCGCTGTTTTTTTACAAAATTAACTTTTCCATCCAAATTAATTTTTGTTCTTTTATTATTTGTTGTATCAGCAGAATCAATAGTACTAGTAACAAATGTTTGATTTCTATCAATATCTATAACTGGTGAATCCAAATCTGGAGTTTCAGTTATACTCCCATTAAAATTAGGTGGTTGACCTGAATTATCCATATTATCATACCAAAGTGTATAACCAACCGTAATAAAAGAAACAACCAATACCGACATAATACTTGCATAAAGTGGCGTAAATCCAAAAACAGTATTTGATGGGCTATGTACAACTTTAGTGGATAACCTATCTTTTTCAAATTCAACTCGATGCAGTAGTTCAGTCATAAAAGTTGAGGAAGTTTTAACTTTTGGAATTTCTTTAATTAATCTCATATTGTTCTGAATTTCATCTAAAAGTGATTTAGCATCAGGATTTTCATCAATATAATCTTCAAATTCCTGACGATCAGTTAAATTGAGTTCATTATCTATATATGCTGATATAGAATCTTCGAATTTGTAACGATCCATCAATAAATTTCTCCTATCTTAAATCTTTGAGCTCTTTTTGTAATTGTAACCTAGCTCTATTTATTCTTGACTTAACTGTGCCCAAGGGGACATCAACGATTTTACTTATTTCTTCATAAGAAAGTTCCTGAATTTCTCTAAGGATAGTTACAGTCTTAAAATGTAAAGGTAACTTTTGAATAGCAGCTTGAATCCTCTTTTCAATGAATTCACTTTCAATAGCTTGGTCTGTATCAGGTTGATCAGCAGGCAGTTCATATTCTTTTTCCTGAGTACTCATTTGGCTAAGGTTTGTTACTTTTCTACTTTTCTTTTTTCTCAACTCTGACTTAGCCAAATTTGCAGCGATAGTATAAATCCATGTTGAAAATTTGGCAATTTTTTTATAGTAATGCTTATGAGTGTATAATTTTATAAGAGTTTCTTGGGCAATATCTTCAGATTGTTCGTAATCATTTACGAAACGGTATACAAAGTTCATTAAACGATCTCTGTAACGATTAACTAACTCAATATAGGCTTGTTCATCTCCATTTTGGAAACGTTCAATTAAGTCCTCATCAGTATAGACAAGTTGCTTATCCATTATTAACGGTTGCGTATAAGAATTCTGTGATAATTGATTCATCATTAATTGTGGTCGTTTTTATTTTTCTATCAATTTGCCCTAAACGTTTAAGCGCAGAAATAATTTCCTTACTTGAATAATTTGATGCATAACTTGGTATTTTTCTATTTACACTCTGCGCTAGATTAGTATAACGTTTTGAATTAGAATTAGTTCCCCGAGAAATTTTAAGGAATAATAATTCTTGAAAAAACTCAGTCATCGGGTATAAAAGATTTATTAGCGATGTTTCTTGAGAAACAAGCATTCGACCAAATTCTAAAGTTTTTCTTAACTTTCTTTCTCCTAATAAATTAAAAAATTCATACTCCTTAAATTTTCTTCTCCAGCTCGAATATTGGTCAACATATTTACGATCTAACTTATCATCAACATCCAAATTAATGGAAATTTTATCAATTTCATTTTTTAAATGATTCAATGAATCTCCTGAAGTCTCAATAATATATTCAATAACTTCTTTTGGCACTTGATTCAATCCATTATTTTTAAAAAATAATTTTACCCATTTTTCCATTTTACTTGCAAAAGGTGTAGAAACTGAAATTGGTTTAACTAAACTAGTAAGATTTTGAATCATTTTATTTTTTGCACCATATTCATCCTGAATAAATATTAAAATGTTCTGTTGTGTGGGATTGTGACAATAATTTACTAACTCATCTCTAACTTTACCTTTTATAGTATTCGGGCTTCTAAGTATAAATAAGTTCATCGAATTAAATAAATCCATAGTTGTTAATCTATCTATAATATCTTTCCCTGTCATATCATCTGGCATTAGGAATACTTTTTGCACAGTATTATTGCTTGAAACAATATCATAAATATTATCAATAAAATATTTTTGCAAATAATGATCTGCACCCATTAAAAAATATAATTTTTTTACTGGTCCATTCTTAAGTGAATTCAATCCCTCTTCAAAAGATGTTGTTAATAATTTGAATCTTCCCATATTAAGATATCATAAGTGTAGTAATGCCAAGTGAGATACAATAATACCCAAAAAAATGAAGTTTCCCACTTTCTAGGATTCCTAGTAACCATTTTAGAGATATGTACCCTACAATAAATGAACTGACTAGTGCCGCAAACAAAATGTTATATGATATTTGTGTAGGTTGGTCAACCAGATCAATCGCTGTAATCAGTCCGGCTCCTGAAATTATTGGAATTGCAAGTAAAAATGAAAATTTTGCTGCATCTTTGGGATTCAAACCAAGTAATGTCCCAATTGTTATTGTCATGCCAGATCGAGAAATACCAGGTATAATTGCTAATGCTTGAGATAAACCAATCAACAAGCTCTTATTTATACTTATTGATGATTTCTTTGTTTTTATCTTATTTGATAAAAATAGGATAAATCCAGTAAAAATTAAAGAAACTGATACCAGTTTAATTGATTCAAAGAATTCTGAAATAAATGTTTTAGCGCCCACTCCAATAACTGCTGCTGGTATAGTACCAATAAATAAAAAAATAATATATTTTTTGGTTAATGGTTCCTTAAATCCCAATAATATTTTAATAATTTCTTTCCTGTAAATAATTATTACACTTAATAATGTGCCAAGGTGTGTAACTACTTCAATAATGTTTCCTGGCAGTTCAAGCCCCAATAATGACTGAGCAATGACTAGGTGGCCTGAGCTACTAATTGGAAGGAACTCAGTAATACCCTGAATTGAACCAAGCATTATTGCATCAAATAATGACATCAGATTATGTACCAATTAATAAGTAATTCTAATACCATCCTGCTACAGCAACCATTCTACCAGAGGATTCTCCTTGTCGTCTAAATGAAAAATAATTATTGTTGCAATGGGTACAATTATTATCAACAAAAATATTATCCTTGGATATACCTGAATGAACCAATTGGTCATATACTACCATTTTCAGATCTAACATAAATTTTGAATTTTTATAGCTAATAGAATATTTGGAGTTAAATAGTTTAGCAACTTGATTATCAACTTCAAAACAACATTTATTAATAGATGGACCAATAACGGCCTTAATATCTAATGGATTAGCTCCCAATGATTTTAAATTATTTATTGCAATAGCTGAAATATTATCTTTTGCGCCTCTCCAACCTGAGTGAACCAGTGCTAAATAATTTGTTTTGGTACATAATAGGAATAAGGGCACACAATCTGCTACAAGTAGACTTAATACAAAAACTTTGTTTATTGAAATTATACCATCTGTATCCTTGTAGACCCCAGATCGATCTATAATTGATATATTTTTTGAGTGAGTTTGATGGGGTATTACTAGATTAGTATCATCAAGCGAAAATTGAGATACGAATGATTTTCGCTTCTCCAAAATTTTATAATTATAATCGTTATGGGAGATACATGCTACAAATTTGTCTTTTCCAAAATGTTGAGAATAATCTGTATAATTCAATTTGTTTATTACTCGTGATTAAAAATTGTATTTAGTGAATCTCTGATAAATATTCCTTTATGAAGAAATCTATTTCCATCAAATTCTAATACCTGTGAGGCTGAATTAATTTTATTATTATTTACTGAAGGTAAATAATAATAACCTTTACCTACTTGATATTCATTATTCTCTAGAGATTTTAATAGGGTATTTCTTTTAGTATCCTTCATATTTAAGCTAATAAGTAACCTGGCGGTATTAAATCCTCTATGGTAAGCATTATATAGTTTAGAATCATAATCAATAGAATCATTCGAAGCATTATAAAAATCAGAAATAATTGTTAATCCCTTCAAATGAGGTCCGATATTTTCTTTTTTTAAAATATCTAAATTTTTCCAATTTAAATTACCAATTATTTTAGTATCTAAATTGTACATTGGTAATTGTGTTCCCAAAAATTCGACCTCACCGTATCTAATAGGTAGGTAAATTCCTTTAATTGTTTCCAAAACAACTTTAGCAGAATCAGATGATGTCATTATTTGTTCCTTTGTTTTTGGCAAATTAAAATAATCATCTACTGATACATCAAATAATGCGTCTATGCTATCAATTTCCATTCCTAAGGCTTCATCAAAATCTTCTTTTTCATTTAATAAATCAAAAGCAACTTTTCTTAAATGTTTGAACTGTCTTCGAAGATTTTTTGGCTCGCCAGAATACCAAACAGTTGTTATAACTCTAGCACCCAATCGATCGACTTCTTCGATAAATGCATCAACCTGTATTTCACCATATTCATCAGCGGGGGCAATAACTGCAAGGCTATCTAGGCCTAAACTTCTTACGGCATAATTTGCTGCATTCTTAGCATCAATCGAGATAGTAGAGTGAGTTAGAAAAGTTTCTTCATGTATTCTACTTAAATCATTAAATCGATATTCACTAAGCAATACCGGAATATCAGTTGTACTTAAAGCACTAATAATTGCTAGTGTCGTTTGATTATCAGCTTGAAGCACTAAGCCTGATATTTGATCTATTTCTTCAAGTTTTTTTGAGATGTTGACAGCACTTAGATTACTACTTTTGGTGTCATTTACTATTATTGACAGTCTTTTACTGTTTAAATCATCTGACTTTTCTCCTTTGAGAAATCCATTTAGAAATGCATTACCTTCACCAGATTGATTACCAGTTAAGGGTAATATTAGACCTATTGTTAAAGTAGTAGATGGTAATCTATATGACGCTTTCAAAAGACTGTCAAAAAAAGTATTATAAATTTTCGGCAAAGATGCTTTAGTTATTTTACTCAAAGCAAGTGCTGCATCGTCAGGACGGCCATTTAATAGATCAATATTTGCCTGAGCAATTAAATGTATATTTTGAGATTCAACACTATTTGAGATAATCATCAATTCTTCAATCAGAGAAGATGGGAGTTCAAACTGAACCAAACGAAATAACTTTTTATGAATTTTTTCTTTATACTCATTTGATGTTGACAGATCTAGTACACGATGGTACATCCTATAAGCGCTAGAATAATTGGACTCGTTAATATATAAGTCACCCAAACTATCCATAATATTTGGCATATAATCACTTTGAGGAAAATCTAATAAAAATTGCTTAGCGGATTGCTTAGCATTTTCAAATTTATTTAATCCTATATGTGTTTTCATTAGCAATAATAATGTTGCTTCTTTATAAACGCCTGGATCTTCAGATAAAATTTCTTGAAGAATTGTTTCGCAATTCTCATATTTCCCATCATCATAGCTTGCGACTGCTTGATTAAATTTTCTTTCAAACCTTTGTTTTTGCATCCAGCTTTGCCCAAGCAGTATGCTAAAAAACGATAATAATATGATAGTTTTTAAAAAGTTCATTTATTAATTAGAGATATCCTTAAGTATCAATCCTTTAGGGTCAAGTGCTCCTATTTTTTGCGGTTTACTTTCAAAGTTAAACTTATATGATTGTATTCTTTTATCAATTCTTATTGATTTGCAGTTTTCTATTCCCCAACAGATTTCTGTTGGTATGATAAATATGGGCCACTCATTTTTCTGTATTTGTGAGATTTTAACACTTAGTAATCCATTGCTTCCTTCACTATAATTCCATTTCTCTTCATAAGAAATAATTGGAAATCCAGGCTTGTAAAGCCATTGTTCAAAAAACCAATCCAAATTTTCTCCTTTAATATTTTCCATGACAGATTGAAAATCCTTTGTCATTGCGGTTTTATATTTATAAAGTTCATAATATTTCCTTATACCATTAAAAAATAATTCATCTCCCATATATCCTCTAAGCATATGTAAAACCCAACCACCTTTTGGATAATTATTAGAATTAAGTAGTTTAAAAAGATCTTTATTTTCTGGATCAATAATTGGACGATTAGTATTTATTGAATTAACTATTCTTTTCCTATTATTTTCCATTTTATCTTGAAAAATCTTTTCACCATCTTCGTATTCAAAAAACAAATTTCCAAAATATGTTGCAAAACCTTCCGATAACCATAAATGATTCCAATCAGCTTCTGTAACTGAATCACCAAACCATTGATGAGCAATTTCATGAGAAACAGTACC
>CAYRYZ010000047.1:0-10584 GCA_964428745.1 uncultured bacterium
TTTTTGCATCCATATTCATTCCTGCAACTGTAGCCATTTCTATAGTTTCATCTTCGAACTCACTCGCTAATATATCTATAAGGTTTGGATCGATCTGAGGCTCATCGGCCTGCACATTAATTATAACATCAACATTCTGGTCAGCTATTGCTTCAGCAATTCTATCTGTGCCCGAAACATGATCTTTGGAAGTCATAACATATTTAATTTTTAATTTTTTTAAAACCTCAGCTGTATCATCAGCATCAATAGCCACAATCACATCATCCAATGATTTAGCTTTTTTTACTTGGTCAAAGACATGTGCCACCATGGGTTTACCATCAATTGGATATAGAATCTTCTTCGGAAATCTTGTGGAATGTAGTCGAGCTGGAATTACGGCAATTGTTTTCATAGATACAAATCACTTGTTCGAATTAGAGGTAGTTTCAGGAATGTTGAAAAAATTAATTCAAACTCAACAAACCAAAACTCGTTACTAAACATAAATAAAGTCAACAATAATACAATTCAAATTTAGGAGAACCTTTCTTTTGCCACAAGAAGGTTCAAATAGATCTTATTCGAACCTCAGGGATTCAATAGGATCTAGGTTTGCTGCCCGGTAGGCAGGATATATTCCAAAACCGATGCCGATTAGTGAACAAACAGCCATACCGTAAAAAGCCCAGTCCATTGGCACCACAGCGGGAACTTTTAGTAAAACCGCCACCAAATTTCCTCCAGCAATGCCTAAAATGACACCCACAACTCCACCAAACTGACTTAAGAAAATGGCTTCCATCAAAAATTGACTAAGTATATCTCTTTTTGTGGCACCAATAGCTTTACGGATACCGATTTCTTTAATCCTTTCCGTCACCGAAACGAGCATGATATTCATAATACCAATCCCCGCAACAAGTAAAGCGATTACGCTAACCGAACCGGCAAAGAGTTTGATGCCCCCTGTGAAGCCAGCAAAAGTTTCCATGAGCTCTTCATTTGATATAATTGAAAAATCATTTTCTTCGCCCACGGGTACTTTCCGAATTACTCGCATAAGGCCAATAGCTTCATCCATGGTTTTTTCATACATTTCCGCAGATTCTGATTCAAAAACAATCCCCAAGGAAGTCCACCTATTAGAAAAACGCTGGATATATAATGAAATTGGAATAAGGCAAAAATAATCCTGACTCTGGCCAAAAGCTTGTCCTTTACGTTCCGTTACTCCGATTACGGTGTAATCAATCCCTTTTATTTTAATGGCTTTTCCAAGAGGGTCCTCAAAAGGAAATAGAATATCAACAATGTCTGGGCCAAGAATAGTTACATTTCTTGCAAACCGAATATCATCTGGAGTAAAGTTTCTACCATCTGCAAGATAAGTATTTAATGATCGCATTCCCCATTCATCAGCACCATTTAACTGTGCGGATTTTTTTAAAGTTTTATTTTTATATCGAATGTTACGCTCACCGGTCCCATCCATCACGCTTACCCTCAAAGGAAGTTTGGCTTTCCGTTTTATTTCTTCATAATGGGTGTAAGTAATATTCTTTCGCTGCCGAATTTTCCTATCACCACCAGGCCCATGAATCTGTATTGCAGGAGATTTATTAATGGTAAATGTGTTGGTTCCAAGAACATCCAATTGGGAATTCACCGATGATTCTAAAGTACGGATGGCCGTCATAACACCAATTACTGAAAAAACACCAATAGATATTCCTAGAAGCGTCAAAATGGACCGGAGCTTATTCTGCCGTATGGCTTCAATAGCCATTCGAAAACTTTCTCTAATGCTACTTTTTATTTGAGAGAATTGAGCCATTATTCGTATCTCAAAGCGTCAATAGGGTCCAACTTAGCGGCTCGATAAGAGGGTACCAACCCTGATACCACTCCAATAATTATACTGAGCATGATTGCACCAATCGCCAACCCAATTGGCATGGCCGATGGGAAAAATTTATTAATAATAATACTCAAACCATAAGCCATACCCATCCCACTTAAGCCAGCAATAAAACATATCATAACCGCCTCCATGAGAAATTGACCTAATATCATATTCCGAGTTGCCCCCAGCGCCTTTCGAACACCTATCTCTCTTGTTCGTTCTTTTACAGAAACAAACATAATATTCATGATACCAATCCCACCTACAATTAATGAAAGTGCGGTAATAAAAATACCTGTCCCACCGATGGCCAGCTTAATGGCCTTGTATTGAGCTTCTAAGGTAGAGGACTGGTTAATGCCAAAGTCGTCTTTTTCCGTTGGTTTCAACCGGCGTAATTGACGGATAATACCTCGAACTTCTTCCTTTGCTAAATCCGCCTGATCCGTATTTAATTTCACGCGCATCGTCATCCACCCCCGACGGGCATATAATCTTTTATAAGTACCCAGTGGCATGGTTGCTTGATTATCCATACTGAAAAGCCCCATGAATTTGCCCATTTTCTTTAGCACTCCGATCACACGGAATTTATAGTTCCCGATTTTCACATATTTATCCAATGGATCCTCATCAGGGAAAAGGCCATCAGCCACATCACCACCAATCACTAGAACCCGTGCACCAGAACGCTGTTCTCCATCACTAAAGAAACGCCCTTTTTCAACATCAACTGAAGTATTCGTGGCTAAATAATCTGTCGTTGTACCAAAGAATCTGGAATCGATCCGGCGATCCCCCCGAATAATACTGCCACCCCTTTCCTTTACAGGGGCTACCGCTTCCACATATTGGGAACGCTCCAATAGTTTTTCGCCATACTCCTCACGGATACGTGGACGGTTTCGCATCTCCCACCAATCGACGTCACCGCTGAACCACTCCATACGGCTAATAAGAAGAACATCACTGCGAAAACCGGCCATACTTTTTTCAAATGTTTTATCTAGACCTGAGATTAAAGTACCCATCAAAGTAACAGATAAAACACCAATAACGATGCCCAATGCAGTAAGTATTGACCGTGTTTTATTTGCAAAAATTGAGCCAAGAGAGATACGAAAATTTTCCCAAAAGAGTCCAATCATGAAGAATTATTTTTTCTTTTATTTGTTTTTAGATCCTCTTTGATTTTTCCATCAAATAAGTGAATTGTTCGATCTGCATGGTCAGCAATGTATTCCTCGTGGGTCACCAAAATGATTGTATTACCAGCCTCATGTAAGCTATCCAGGATTTTCATAATCTCTACACCACTTTTTGAGTCTAAATTACCAGTTGGTTCATCAGCCAATAAAATCGATGGATCATTTACAAGAGCCCTCGCAATAGCTACTCTTTGACGTTGTCCTCCAGAAAGTTCATTTGGCTTGTGGTGCATCCGCTCTTCTAAACCAACGGAAATAAGAGATTTTTTTGCTTTTTCTACCCTTTTAATTCTGGAAATATTAGCATAGATCAACGGGACCTCTACATTCCGAAGAGCAGTCGCTTTAGGTAAAAGGTTAAATGTTTGAAATACAAAACCAATCTTCCGGTTTCGGATAGATGCCAATTGGTTATCATCCATTTGATGGACCAGCTCTCCTTCAAACTCATAAATACCCTCTGATGGCGAGTCCAAGCAACCGATCATATTCATCAAGGTAGATTTTCCTGAACCGGATGGTCCCATTATAGAAATATATTCATTCTGATTAATAGTGAGGTCAACCCCATCTAAGGCGCGAACCACTTCGCCACCAACATCATAATGACGCTTGATCTTCTTTAAGGAAATGAGATCAGCCATAGTTATTGCTTTGAATCCGAATCTTCGGATTCACTTTTAGAGCCACCAATTTGAATCTTAAATCCTTTTTTCTTCTCGTCACCATCTTTATCTGTAGTTACCGCCTTATTATGAGCCAAATCTTTACTGATTGCACGATAGGATCCCGTTACGATTTCATCTCCTTCTTCAAGGCCGCTTAATACTTCATAATGTGTTTCAGAAGAAATTCCAACAGTTAGAGGACGAATGTGAACCACTTTCCCATTTTTATGTGCTTTAGATTTTTTTATTTGCTTTTCATCTAATTCAGAAAGCTCTCCATTTCTAAGCACACCGCCAGGTTTTTCTGCGAGGATAAAAACTAGTTCTTCCATTTTTTTCGCTTTGGTTTTTTTCTGATTATCTTTAGAGCTACTTCCCTTTGTCATTTTCCCTTTTCCAAATGTAGACTTTTCAGATTTTTCCGGGCGAACGGTCAGACTCTGAATAGGAATAGCCAAAACATCTGATTTCTTATCTGTAATAATATTTGCTGTAGCACTCATACCTGGACGAATTCCATCTGGAACATCTATAATTCTGATCTTTACTTCAAAATTGGTTACCTGTTCAGCAGACCCCATTGAAGAGGTTTGTGCCATGTGGGCAATTTCACTAACTACACCATAAAATATAGTATCTTGGAATGCATCAATCTCAATTTCTGTTGTATCCCCTAGAGAAACAGATACAACATCATTTTCATTAACATCTACTATCACTTCCATGCGATTCAAATCAGCAATAATCATAAGGACTTCTGCCTGAAACATGCCACCAACGGCCATTTCACCCACCTCTTTATTTAAGGCAGTAACGATTCCATCCTGAGGTGCGACAATTCGAGCCTTATCTAAGTCATCCTTTCGAGATTCAAGAGATGATTTAGCCTGTTCTAATGAACTTTTGGCAATTTGGTACGATGCTTGCACTGCTTCCAATTCCTGGTCAGATGCTAGATTCTGTTCATACATATTTTCTATACGTTTTTTAGATGCCAATTCCTGTTTTACCCGTGCTTCTGCCGACCGAACAGAAGAAGATGTCGAATTATAGTTGGCTAGAAGTTGCTTCCTATCAAGAGAGATGAGATGCTTCCCCTTTTTAACAAAATCGCCTTCATTAACTGTAATAGAATCAATCCAAGCGGATGAGGTGGCAGATATTTTCACTTCTGTTTCCGGTTTTATCTTACCACTGGCATTCACTTTGTGAACTACCATTTGACGACTTACTTTTTCCGTTTCGACCTGAATGGAATCTGTATTATCCTTACTTAAGCTAGCAATGATCATTACCACAACTAGAACACCGCCGCCACCGAAAATGAGCCACTTTTTCTTTTTTGTTAATTTTGATTTAGCCACTATAATCTCCTATAATTATTGATATTCTAGATCCAACCTGCCCAATAGGGCTTTTAGATTGGTTTGCTCAATATATGCATCATATTTTGAACGAATCAGTGATGATCTAGCTTGTACTACAGACACCTGAGAGTCTAAAACTTCTAAAATTGTCGTCGATCCTTGAGCATAACGAACCTGCGCCAATTTCAAATCTTCTTCTGCCGATTCAAGCACGGTTTCATTGATCGGAATAATTTCTTCATAATTCTTAAGCCTATCCAAAGTATACCTTAGTTGTACAGACAAATCTTGCAATTGAGTTAAATATTCTGATTCTTGTTTATCAACTGAGATTTTTGCCTTTTGTATTCTAGTTGATATACTATTCCCAGAAAAGATGGGTATTGAGATAGACAGACTTGTATTAATACGTTTTTTTTCATTTGTAGAATTTGAAAATGCGTCACCTAAATTATCAGAACTTCCAGAGACACTAGTATTGGCACTAATGTTGGGCATCCGTGATCCCTTCGCTATCTTTTCATTTATTTCAGCACCCGTTACCTGATGTTGTTTAGCTTTAACGCTAGGGTTAGATTTTTGAATTAATTCAAATCCGGTTTCAAATTCAGGAATTATTTCCATGGGTGTTTCAACTTCTTCAATGCCAAAATCAATATTCTTTCCAACAAGCCCCATAGAATTTTTCAAATTCATGTAGGCATTTTGAAGAGCCGCATCATTATTCACGACATCAACTCTAGCCTGGCCAAAACGAACTTCTGCTTTTAAAAGATCTGTCTTCTTTGAGGAACCTAGTTGAAATCTTTGCTCTGCCAATGATAATTGTTGCTGAGCACTCATTAAATTAGATCGAGACACATCAAGTAATTGAGCTGCTTTTAAATAGTTAAAGTAAGCAGAGTGCACCCCTTTAATAATATTTGTTTTTATTTGACGATTATACTCTTCAGAAATTTTATAACTATTCTTTGCCTGACGAATTGTGTTCCACCAAAAACCCCCATCATAGATATTTTGAGATAGAGATATATTAGAAGAAGCACTGGTAATACTACTAATCTGATCCATAATTATCTCACCCGATGAAGGATTATAACCTCCTGTTTGAGAGGGGAATTGAGATTCACTCATACTACTTGAAAATCGTAGAGAAGGTAGAATAGTACTATATGATTCTTTGATATTTTGCTTCGAAGTTTGTAAATCCATTACTGAGGCTTTTAAAGACTCTTTATTCTCAATCGCAACTTTGACTGCCTCTTCTAGGGAATAAGTCTGACTTACTCCTATTGTAAACAAGAGTAAAACTAATAATTTTCTAATAATAGTCAACCTTTCTTACCCTGCCATCCCAGCAAAGAAGGCCCCCATTCCAGCAAAAACTATTAGTCCAAAAATCCATAATCCTGAAAGGACAGTTAATGTTGAGTTTGTGGGCTTATTATATAAGTAACTGAATCCTACTGCCATAAGATATACACGCCAGAAAGCAAAAAGATCAATGCCGGCTAAAAAACTATTTAGAAATTCTCCCTGCTCGCCAACGCCTAATACTCCAAAACCAGTATATATCATCAAATTTTCTGTTATGTATTGAATCGGGGTTTTGATGATGAGTTCTAAAGCAGATGGAAGATAAGCAAAACATGCAACTAAAAATACACGACTAAATCCTGATCCACCTCCCAAGAATAAATTACCTACGAGCATTGAAAATAGAGACCAAAATACAATTCTTATTGGCCACGATAGAGCCATAGTAACATAGGTAAAAATAGAAGATGCTCCTGATCTAGAGTAGACTCGATCATATTGACTGCCTAAAATTTCTTGCTTTTGTTCTTCAGAAATATTGGGATTATTATTAATGCTTTTCTGAATTTGATCCCATTGTAAATCTGCAATTTGGTCTGATAATACAAATCCAGAAATAATAGCAAGGCCCATGATAAGCGCAAGTGGCATCATCGCCTGTTTCCAATTATAATCTTTTACAATGTTATCAAATGTTTCACTTGGAGCGGTGAATGTATTGATTATGGTCGCAATCATATCTAATCTCCTACCTCATTAATGTTTGACTCATTAAAAGACAAAAAGTTTCATTTTTTTTACTCAACAACAAGTTTTCCACCTGTACGATAAAATGGATATTCAAAATAACTCTGACTAAACGAATCATAACCAGAGCTTAAAATATTCAGAATTGTTTGAGGGACATCCTCCCTATCTAGAACCAAATACGGAATTACTTCATAAATACCTTCCGGGAGATTAACATCTGTATAATTAAAAATGAACTCTAATGTTTTGCTTGGTCGGTCCATATATTCTTTCATAATTGTCGCAGAATCAATATCTACTGTATAGGCTAATTTTTTACTATCAACTTCTCTAATTAGTAATCCCGTATATATGGATGAAGTCCTGGTAACTACCTTACGCAAATGAAAATAAATATCTGTCTTGTCAGGCGTAACTTGCACCTTTGTGATAATATCACTATCAAATCCAGATGAAATAACTGGAGGGTAAACATCAGTATGAACACCTGCCAAGCGGGTCAATGAAACATCTCGACGCAATTCACCTTCTAGATTAATAACTTTCTCATCATTAACAACCTGCCCTGCAGCAAAAGTTACGGTAACTGATGATACTTTGTAATTTCCTAAAAAGAACTGAATAGTATAATCTCCATCTATAATTGCACCGCTTGAGGATTCGCTCGATGCAGGCAATGTCAATTCAAATGAACCATCAATATCTGTTGTAGCCCGAAGGCCTAAATCTTCAGACCAAACTAATACTCCGCTATGGTATCCTTTAGGGTAAAAATCAACTTTATCTAGCTTGACGTGACCTGATATTGTTCGATCCGCTATTTTCTTCTCGCCACCAAAGGGGTTTTCTGTACAAGAAATCAATATGAGAAAAATTGAGGATAAGATCCTTTTCATCATAGTTCTGTACTAAAAGTAAAATATTTTCGTGTATCTCTTAACATAAGACCATTCAAAGAAGTATCATTCTTTTTTAAATTACGTCCAGAATAGGAAATATCTCCTTTTATTGGTCCAACATTAACGTCAACTGTCCAATAGATATCATAATTTGAAAAGGCAGGTAATTCAATCTCATTAAAGCCTTTTGAAGGCACATTAATCATCCCAACTTGTTCACCTTCTTGAAACCATCGCGTTCCAAAAGTAATCCATTTCCATTTTGCAGTCATATTTACCGTGAGTTTAAAAGTTGATTTAAATGGAAAAGCACTTTGATCTGATACTTTGTATTTTGAAAAACCGATTTCCCCGACTAAAGCACCGCCATAGGTTTTAGCTTTCATTTTTGCCTCAAAGCCCATCATATCAGCATGGCCAATATTTTCGTAATATCCTATAGGCATCCCCAATAAATACGTGATTCGCATTTTATTAATAAAATCATTGCGAAAGAAACTTCCCTGAAGTTCTAACTGATCAATAGTTGGGATATCTGCAGGTTGGCTTACCACATTAATTCCAATCTCAAGTGATTTCATTTTTTCTGGTAATAAATTTGCTGTGCGCCCACCGGGAGGTAGATCAGTTAAGCTAATCTGCTGTTGCAAAGAGGGGAATTTTACATTGTTTCCTGTTGTCACCCAATACGCCATCGTTTTATTTAATGACCGCTTTGAAGCAATTGTCGAAATTTTAACAATCTTATTATTCCAGTTATTCTCACCAAAATCTAAAAAGGTACGACCATCAACTCCGGGCTCATGATTGCCTCTATAAACTAAATTATCTTTATAATCCTTAACTTGATCTTGCCTGAAACTCACATCTAAATCTGTTAGCCATTTGCCTTCATCATCACCTTTTGAATGGAGTTTTAAAACGGTAGCAAATCCAAATTGATCCCGATTCAAATTAGCTCCCTTTAAACCTACTTGATGAACATTTGTTAAGTTGCGGTCATCCCAAAACTTCAAAAGAGATTTTTCCATTTGAGTACCAAACATCCATTCCAACCTGTTCATGTTAATATATTTTCTTACTTCAAATTTATTTGCATTATGATCTAGTTTTCTCGATACAAAACCAGTATAACTGTTGAGGCCTTGAGTTTCTTCAAGCTTATGATTAGCAACTGCAATTTCAATTTCACCTAATAATCCCAATACTCCATCATATCGAATTCCAAAAAGCTGATTCTGTGATTTAATTTTATTAAAATCACGTTTGTTATGAAATAATTGATCATCTTGAGTTACATTAAATTCAAGATTTCCATTAACCTTATTTCCTTTTAAACGGTTTGACATATCCATAGATCGATGGGTTAGTTTTGTCAAAAGGCCAGTATCATCTACATCCAAATCTTCAAATACTCTTTTATAAGACCCTTGTTTTTGACTTAATGACAAAAAAGTATTTCCTAATTGGGCTTGCGCATTTGCATTCCAAAACCCCGAAGCATATGAACCAAATTGTTGAGAGACTCTAACGTTTTTATCTTTTGTATTTTTTGGAACAATATTCACAACTCCTGAAAAAGCATCAGGTCCATATAAAACAGAGTGGCCGCCCTTTACAATCTCAACTTGTTCAACATTCTGCATATCGACTAGAGATAAATCAAACACATTATCATAAGGACGATTTAGTCTAAATCCATTATATAATACTAGTACATCATCAGCATTTCCACCTCGAATAGAAATCGTTTTACGGCCTGATAAGGATTCTTCCACTTGGATACTCTGGTCTGTCGCTAGTAGGTCTCCTGCATCTACAAAGGCCCTTAGTTCAAACTCCTCAGCTTGCAAAATCGTAACGGTCTGAGGAAGGTCTTTTTCAATCGCAGGTTTGCGTTTAACCCCCGCAGTTTCAACGGCCTCAAATTGAAGCACTCGAGGTTGAAGTGTTATAATCTTAGGCCCATTTAATAGGCTATCTAGGGGTAATACTAGTTCATCATATCCAATATGTTGAAATTTTATCATTTGATCTTGTGAAAGACCAGATACATCTAGATTGAATGATCCATCCACATCGGTTGAAGTCCCTTGTGAAGTGCCTTGAGCCGTTATATTGACACCATTCAGGTTACCATTAGTTATTCGATCCTTTACTGAACCAGTCATAGTTTGTGTCCAAATAAAAGATTGAATAAGTAAAATAGTGAGAATAGTTAGACGTTGTTTCATTTTTTTGCGGCCTTCTTTAAATACCCATCTTTTATTTCCATTAAATATTCATGTGCCGATTCATAGTTATTATCGATCTTTTCATCTAAGATGGCTTCTTCAATAGCAAACTTGATCTGTCCAACGACAGGTCCTTCTTTTACACCACAGATCTTCATAATCTCAGATCCTCTTACAGGTGATTGAAAGCATTTTAGCGCATCTCGTTCAGTTACATCTTTCATTTTTATTTCTACCTGTTCAAAATTGCTCA
>CAYRYZ010000048.1:0-10348 GCA_964428745.1 uncultured bacterium
CTATCAGCTGCATTTAAGATTTTCTGAACCAAGTTATTTCGCAATTTTGCATCTCTTTCTTGGAGGGCTTGATTTTGATCCAAGGAAAAGTATTTTTTCCCATCTAGCCAGGTTTCTTCGCAAATAGAATAAGTGGATAATGGGTGTCCTGACCAAATAACAAAATCGGCATCCTTACCTACTTCTAATGAACCAACTCGATCATTAATTTTCAACTGTTTAGCAGGATTAATAGTGACAAACTTCAAAGCTTCAGCTTCATCAAGACCACCATATTTAACTGCTTTAGCAGCTTCTAGATTCATTCGTCTTGCCAATTCATCGCTATCAGAATTAAATGAAACTGTTACTCCAGCGTTTGCCATTAGAGTGCCATTATATGGGATTGCATCTACTACTTCATATTTATATGCCCACCAATCTGAGAATGTTGATGCGCCAGCGCCATGCTCTGCTAATCGTTCAGCAACTTTATATCCTTCAAGTACATGTTGAAAAGTGCCAATCGTAAATCCAAAATCCTCAGCTATTCGCGTAAGCATTAGTATTTCATCTTGGCGATATGAATGAGAGTGAACCAATCGTTGTCCCTCCATAATCTCTACTAATGCATCTAATTCTAAATCCCGCCTAGGTGGTACAGAAGATCTCTGTAATTGCACATCCTTATTATATATATCCCATGTTTTTTTATAGTCTCTTGCTGCTGTAAAGGCATCTCTGATAGTTTGTTCAACACCCATTCGTGTTTCAGGATATCTTCCATACGAACGTTTACGTTTAACATTTTCACCTAAAGCAAATTTGATACCTTGAGGAGCTGATTTAAAAATAAGATCATCAGAAAAGCTGCCCCATCGTAATTTCATAACTACATTTTGTCCACCAATTGGATTTGCTGACCCATGTAATAGATTAATAGTAGTAAGACCGCCTGCGAGCGCGCGGTATATGGCAACATCATTTGGATCAATTACATCGCGCATTCTGACTTCAGCCGTAACATTTTGAAAACCCTCATTAATTGATTCTCCTGCCATATGACTATGAGCATCGATGAGTCCAGGCGTTACATGTTTCCCTTTTCCATCAATGATCAATGCATTTCCTCGAGGTAATGAAATATTTTTTGCAATTTTCAGGATTTTGCCATCTTGAAATAAGATATCATGTTCTAACAAAATACCTTTGGGACCTGAGGTCCAAATTGTAGCATCATCAATTAATACCATTCTTGGATTAGGTACATCGGAATCAAGCCCGTAGGCACCTTCAGGGTATACCAGTTCTAATTTGCTAGCTAATTCCTTTTTTGGTCTCTTTTTCCTTTTCTTTGTTAGTGCATCAAAAGTAGCTGACCAATATCCTTGAGATCCATTGGCGTAAACAACTTGTCCTGAAGCTTCTTCATTAGCAATATTGCCATTGAATCGTGTGACACCTTTTTCAAGAATTGTATCTGATTTGACAGAAAATGAAATTCTATCTTGGGAGAAATTGAGGTTCATTAGTTTAAATGAAGTATCTTCTGATTTTAATTCACCTTTACCATCCTTAATTGCTAATGTCCAATTATTGTCCCCTTCTCGGAGCAGCCAATTTCCGTTTGCATCTACAATAGGGTCTGGTGAGACTTCGTGTTCATTGCCATCTATCCACACTGAATTAACTTTAGAAGTTTCATTAAAATAATTTCCATCTGTCACAACTAGATTTGCAATAAAGCCAGGTGCAACTTTACCAAGGCGTTTAGATTGACCAAATTCTTTTGCCGGATTCGTAGTTAAGGCAGCGAGCGCTTCTGTTTCTGATAAGCCACGGCTTACAGCTTTTGAAAGGTTTTTTCTAAAATTAGATTTGGTTTTAATCCCACTACTAGTCAAAGCAACATTAATTTTAGCAGTGGTCAATTTCATCAAATTATCTGGCGCCATATCCCAATGTTTCAATTGCTGCGTAGTATATTGCAGAGCATTATGGGGATCATTTAGATCAGGCTTAGCTGGAAAGTTGATGGGAACAATCATAAAAGAAGCTGGCATCTTATCAATCCTACGGTATTCATATCCGTTTCCTTTGACCCATAACTTCAAATTGAATTCTTCAGCAATATTTGAAGAACGGTCGATATATAATTCATTATTTGTTTTAAATACAAATGGGCGCTTTTGATCTAAAGTTTTCGCAATAGCAGCTAATGATCGGTCCATTTGAATGGGTTCATTCTCATCAGGGTATTTTGATAAAATCTTTTGAGATTTTTCATACCAAGAAGCATCAATTAAACCTTGACGAATAAATGCTATAATGCCCAATAATGAAGTTGGGTATTCTCGAGCTCCCCAACCGCCTGCCGCATACTCAACAACCTGCGCTACATTGTTTGAAAGAACTTTAGGCGTATTGCCAAGTTGTACTAATCCTGAGGTTCCTTGAAAGATTCCTCCTTTAGGTGCTATATGAGCAGTTGTAAATCCTAGTTTATGAAGTTCCTTTAAGCTCTTTTCTTTAGGGTGAAAAAGGTCGGCTGCATTCAAATATGCACGCATATTTGAATTCCAATACGCTTGAAGTGATGTATCTTTTTTAACAGTATTAACATCTAACCAACTTTCAATAAACCCAGCATAAATATGTTTTCCTTCCATATCTAGTATGGTAGCTTGATTTGGAATTTTAATGTTTTTCCCTACTGATTTTATCATTCCGTCACGAATAACCACACTTCCATTATATACTACTTTCCCCGGAGCAGTATGGACAGTTGCATTTGTTAAAGCCCATGCTCTGGGAGGATTCCGATGCAGTTCTTTAGCGGGTCCAGCCTGACCATATAGTACTGGAATAATAATAAGTAATAGAATTAGCCGTATTTTCATAATCTTACCTCAGAAATTGGGTCCACGCAAATGCGTTGCCCTGATTTTTTTTGTCAAATATTTGTACGCTTCATCCACCGTATCACAAATCTTGAATAAATCAAGATCTGCTCTAGCAATAACACCTTTTTCTACAAGAAAATCCCAATTCACAACCTTTTCCCAAAACTTTCTATCAAAAAGAACAATTGGAATTTGTTTGCGCAATTTTTTGGTTTGGATGAGAGTCAATGCCTCCATTACTTCATCCAGTGTTCCTACTCCTCCTGGCCAAACCACCATTGCTTTAGCTAAGTATAAGAACCAAAACTTACGCATAAAAAAGTAATGGAAGTTAAATTCGAGATCATCTGATATCCACGGATTCCCTGTTTTTTCAAAGGGGAGTGAAATAGATAGTCCTACTGCAAGGCCCTTCGCTTCGACTGCGCCGCGGTTCGCTGCTTCCATTATTCCTCCACCGCCTCCAGACGTAACAATAAAGCGTTTTTTCTTGTACTTTAATTTTTTGCTCCATTTGGTCATTCGATATGAAAGTTCACGGGCACATTCATAATAATAACTCATCTCTAGATCTTTATTTAATCGATCCTTCTTCTTTTTGGATATATTTTTCGGAGCCGCCTTTAATGCTGATTTTGCATTCTCTTCAGATTTCAATCTGGCTGAACCAAAAAATACGATTGTATCTTGAATGTTATTGCGCCTAAATCGCTGGAGGGGCCCAAAATATTCGGATAGGAGCCTGATTGATCTTCCGTCAGGGCTTCCTAAAAATTCGCGGTTATAGTAGAAACGATCTTCATTCTCTTTATTCATTACTAACACTCCTAGTGTTTATTCTTTTTTTTCTTCTTAATTATATTAAGAAGTTAGGCAGAGTCAAAATAAAGGGTTCTTAAAAATTGTTCTTTTTGAAGAAGCTTCAGTAGATTGTATTTTTCCTAATTCTAATAATTAAAGGAATCGCAAATGGGACAAATATCAACAGTTGAATATCTAGGAAAATTGAGAACCAAAGCAGTTCATTTAGAATCCGGCAGTGAAATATATACTGATGCACCCAAAGATAATGAAGGTAAGGGTGAATTATTCGCGCCAACGGATCTTGTTGCCACTGCATTGGCAAGTTGCATGATCACAATTATGGGGATTATGGCAAAGCGTCATGGGTTTAATATCCAATCAACACGAGCTGAAATAGAAAAAGAAATGGGTAATAATCCAAGAAGGATATCTGCAGTCCGTATTCATATTCATTTCCCTCAAAATTATACTGATAAAGAGAAAAAAATTCTTGAAAAAACTGCCTATACCTGCCCTGTAGGAAAAAGCCTTAGCAATGAATTAGAAGAAGAAATAACCTTTCATTATCCTAAATCTTAATATTCATCATTGAATTCATTTTTAGGTCATACTAAGTTTACTCGTCACATATGACCTCGGAATTCAAGCTAGCACCATCAATTTTATCTGCTGATTTTTCAGATTTGAAATTAGCATTATCTCAATGTGAAGAAGGTGGTGCGCATTGGATTCACATTGATGTAATGGATAATCAATTTGTACCTAATCTTACTATTGGCCCTCCAGTTGTTAAATCATTGAGACCGAATACAAACAAATTTTTTGATGTTCATATGATGGTGGTTGAACCTGAAAAATTAGTAGAACCTTTTGCCAAAGCAGGAGCTGATCTAATTACTTTTCATATTGAAGCGACGGATGATCCAGATAGTGTAATAGATCTCATACGCTCAGCAGGAGTCAAGGTAGGAATTTCTATTAAACCTTCGACTTCATTATCTGAAATAGAACCTTATTATGATAAAATAGATTTAATATTAGTAATGAGTGTTGAACCAGGGTATGGTGGTCAAGGTTACATTGAGGGATCGACCGATCGAATCAGAAATATTAAACAGAGATTAACGGAAGAGTGTCTGCAAGATAAAGTCTCAATTGAAGTCGATGGAGGAATAAAATTGCATAATGCGAAAGAAGTTATTGATGCAGGCGCAGATATTTTAGTTGCTGGATCAGCTATTTTTAAGACCGAAGATCCAATCCAGACGATCAAAGAATTTTATAATTTATGATTAAGGTAAAATCATGAGAACTTATATTGATATTGATACTTTTTCTGAATGGACATCTGAAGAACGATATCAATTCGCTTTGGCAGTGACAAAAGGTCTTATAATGGATATGGTCAGAAAAGCTAACTCTGGTCATAGTGGAGGGCCGATGTCATCTGCTGATTTCACTGAAGTTTTATTTACAAAATATTTGAATTTTGATCCCAAGGATCCTGAATGGTTTAACCGGGATCGTTTTGTTCTTTCAGCAGGACATGAATCGGCTTTGGTTTATTCAATGCTCACTCAAATAGGTTGGCTTAACAAAGAAGATTTAAAAAACTTTCGCCAATTAAATAGCCGCACTCCCGGCCATCCTGAAGTTGAAATACCAGGTGTTGAATGTACGACAGGTCCTCTAGGTCAGGGTTTGGCTATGGCAGTCGGTATGGCAACAGCGGAATCGATGCTAAGAGCAAGATTTGGAGAATTAGTAAGTAATGCAAATGAATTATTGGGACACTTCACCTATGTAGTAGCAGGCGATGGTGATTTTCAGGAACCTGTTGCTTTGGGGTCAGGATCTATGGCAGGACATTGGGGATTATCAAGACTTATTGTTTTTTATGATTCCAATAATGCACAGATATCGGGTAAAGTTGATCGATCAGACTCAACTAATTATGCGCAGGTTTTTGAAGGATTTGGATGGCATGTACAAGAAATTGATGGTCATGATTATGATGCAATTTGTGAAGCTATTGAAAAGGCACAAGTAGTCGATCGACCTAGCCTTATTATTGGCAATACCATTATGGCAAAAGGTTCGGCAAATATGGAAGAGGATCATGAAACGCATGGAGCACCACTACCACAAGAAGAAATTGATGCAACAAAAGAGAAACTTGGATTACCTCCTGATTCATTTTATCTGCCAGATGAAGTTATTGATTATTTTCGATCAAGATTTTCTTCTTTATCAAGCAATGTTAGTTCTTGGAATGAAGAAATAGGAAAGGCATCTACCAATCAGAAATTCAAATCTCTATGGGATATCACGGTACTAAATAAAATAGAAAACATTGAATTTCCAGAGTTTGAAACAAATACTCCATTAGCGACGCGGAAAGCTTTTGGTGCTAGTTTAGACAAATTTGCTGAGCAAGTCCCCTCAATTATTGGGGGATCAGCTGATTTAGAACCGTCAAATTATACAGGAAATTTTGCAAAGGTTTATGGAGATTTCACTAAGGATAATCGATTGGGAAGGAATCTTGTTTTTGGAGTCAGAGAATTTCCAATGGCTGCCTCTATGAATGGTATGGCTTTACATGGAGGTGTGATTCCCTTCGGAGGAACTTTTTTGGTTTTTGCTGATTATGAAAGACCGGCTCTTAGGTTAGGCGCTATCCAGAATTGCAGAGTGATCCATGAATTCACACATGATTCATTTTGGGTTGGAGAAGATGGTCCAACTCACCAGCCGATTGAACATGCAATGGCATTAAGAGCAATACCTAATTTTAATGTATTTAGACCTGCAGATGCAAAAGAGACCGCAGCTTGTTTTAAATTATCTATGACAGAGGTCAATGGTCCAAGTGCTCTATTACTAACAAGACAAGGAGTACCAGTCCTAGGACAAGATATGGACACCGTTATTAATGGTGTATCAAAAGGAGCATATGCTGTACTCGATTGTGAAAATCCTGATCTGATTTTTTTGGCAACTGGATCGGAAGTTGCATTAGCAATAGAAGTTGCTAATATGATGAATGATAAGCAGATCCGTGTAGTTAGTATGACATGTTGGGAGATATTTGATAAACAACCAGATGATTATAAGATTTCCCTAATTCCAAATCGTGGAGCGATGAAAGTTTCAATGGAAGCTGGTATTACTATGGGGTGGGATAGGTATGTTGGTCCTAATGGACTTTCAATTGGCATTAATCGTTATGGCGCGTCTGCTCCCGGTAAAGATCTAGCATATGAATTTGGGTTTACAGCTGAAAAAGTAGAACCTCAAATCAGAAAACATTTAACCAAATTATTATAGTTTTCTAATGAAAATACATATTGCTACAGATCATGCAGGATTAGAATTAAAAAATACTATTCGCGATTATTTAAAAGAAAAAGGGCATGATGTCACGGATCATGGCGCCCATGAATATGACGCCTTGGATGATTACCCTGACTTCATTTTCCCATGCGCACATGCAGTAGCTGCGGATAAAGATAGCAGAGGTATTATTTTAGGAGGATCTGGGCAAGGTGAAGCCATGGCTGCAAATCGAGTTAAAGGTGTGCGAGCAGCTGTTTATTATAATGGACCTAATGAAATAATTAAACTTTCTCGAGAACACAATGATGCAAATATTCTTTCTCTAGGAGCGCGTTTCATGACAGAGGATGAGATCTATGATATTCTAGAAATGTGGTTTGCCGAACCTTTTGGTGGAGGCCGGCATCAAAGAAGGATTGAAAAGCTAGATCATTGATCAAGTTCTTTAGGCCTTTGAATCCAATCTAGAGTTCCGCTACCAAACTCAATTTCTTTCCATTCATTCACATTAAAATCAACCTTTGCCATATTGGCTGTTGTGAATTGAATATGACTTAATCCACATGCCTGAGAGATAAACATTGAAAAATTAGGTTCATGTCCAACAAAACAAATCGACTCGACTGACTCTAGTTGTGATTGTGCGATTGAAAGCAATATTGTTGGCGGTCCTCCATAGATTGCTGATTCAAGTATCATAGCAGATGGCCATTTGCCTTCTTTCATAGCTAATTCGACAGTTGTCTTTGCGCGAACTGCTGTAGATGATATTACAAGATCTGGCATTTGATTTTTATTTGCCAAAAATACTCCCATTTTTTTTGCTGCTTTTATACCTCGAGGTGCCAAGGGACGATTATGATCTGAATCATAATATGTATTCCATTCAGATTTACCATGTCTAAAAAGTAATATTGATTTCATTTGTTTATGGTCCTAATTATTCATCATCTCTTTGTTAATTTCATTATACTCTTCTTGAGTATTCATATTACTAAATTCTTTACTATAATTATCCATATCAAGATAGCCTGTTTTGATATTATTAATTAGTGAGTGTAGGCTTAACTCATTTTTTTCTATTTGATTTGAAATTTGAGGTAAAATTCTTTTATGGTAAAATGCGCAGACAGGTTGTAAATGATCTTTAATTCTAGGAATGATAACATCTTGAGATTTATTTCCCGATTCCCATATTTCTTTAATTATAGTTGGTGTCATTAATGGAAGGTCAATAGAGATGATAAAGTTCCAATCTAAATCACTTTTTTCTAGAGCTGAAAAAATACCATTAATAGGTGCTTGAAAATCAAATTTATCTTTAAGAAATGGTTTGTTAAACCCTGCTGGCTTTTTTTTCCCAACAATAAAAGTATTATCAAATAAAGAACACACATTATATATATGATCAAGTAATGTTTTTTCCCCAATTTTACTTTTCCATTTGGGGTAACCAAATCGTTTACTTTGACCTCCAATTAAAATAAATGCAGAAGTTGAAATTTTTGTAGACCTATTCATAGAAAGTTTTAGTTAATATTACTGTGTCCAAATATACGGGTAACATAAAATAAATGAATTACGGATTTGTTATTGATAATCGGATGTGCATTGGATGCCATGCTTGTACCGTCGCATGTAAGAGTGAACATGATATTCCTATTGGTGTAAATCGTACCCATGTGAAATACATTGAAAAGGGCAAATTCCCAAATTCTACTAGAGAATTTTCAGTTCATAGATGTAACCATTGCGCAGATGCTCCTTGTGTTGAAATATGTCCAACAACCGCCCTGTATGATCGTGCAGATGGAATTGTTGATTTTGATAGTGATCGTTGTATAGGATGTAAATCATGCATGCAAGCTTGTCCCTATGATGCATTATATATAGATCCAGATACTAATACCGCTGCAAAGTGCAATTATTGTGCTCATAAAGTAGACTCTGGCTATGAGCCTGCGTGTGTTGTTGTTTGTCCTGTAGAAGCAATTATTTCTGGTGATTTGGATGATCCCACTTCAAATATTTCTCATCTTGTAAAAAATGAAAAAACAATGACGCGGAAGCCAGAAAAATTAACTGTACCAAATCTGTACTATATAAATGGGTCGGATGAGATGTTAAATCCGACAGCCACTGAAAGAAGTTCGGATTATTTATGGTCAGAGCAATCTAAGGGGGTAGGGCACTTTGCAAAATATGCAGAAGAAAAAGTGGCTGAATCGAATACAGAAAATTTATTAGTTCAACTAGCAATGGAAAATTCAGCAAAATCGGGAAAGCCTATTGATAGACGTGCAATCGATGATGTTGCAAAAGAGATTAAAGAAGAATTGGATAGTAATGAGGCCAGACGAACATATGATACACCTAGCAAAGGTGTATTATGGGGCTGGGAAGTATCAACTTATGTTTGGACAAAAGCTATTGCAACCGGGACATTTCTTATACTCGCCTTGTTTTCATTAATATACGGTGATCTCAATTATTCTGTAGAAAGGAATGGAATGATTGTATCTTTGATATTTATGGCGATCACTGGTTTATTACTTGTTTTGGATCTTGATAGACCTGATCGATTCCTTTATGTATTATTGCGGCCACAATGGAAATCGTGGTTAGTGCGCGGAGCTTATATCATAACCACTTTTGGTGGATTAGTTACATTAAAATTAATTGATAATATTTTTGAATTAGGAATGGATTTTCTATGGTATTTAGGTGCGGTTTTTGCAGTCATGGGAGCTATTTATACCGCATTTCTATTTGCTCAGGCTAAGGCAAGAGATTTGTGGCAATCAAAATGGGCCTCAGCCATTCATATGTTGAACCACGCTATTATAGCTGGTTTAGTAGTCATGACAGTTCTTGATTTCAGTTTATTAATACAAACTGTAGATATACTTATAGGGGGTATTATTATAAATTTGTTTTTAATTACAAAAGAAATATTTTTCCCGCATGATACGTCAGATACAAAGCAAGCAATCACTTTAATCAAAAAGGGATATTATGCTAAATATTTTTGGACCGGAGTTTTAGCTGGAAATTTTATTCCATTTATAATGCTTTTATATTATCCGGATATAATGTTTTTGATTTCTGGGTTGCTAATTATGTCAGGCATTTTCTTAACTGAACTAGTAAGAATTAGAGTGCCTCAAATGATACCGTTAAGTTAGAATTATGAAACGAAGTTGGATTGAAACTTTTTCTGAATCTTTAGGCCTTATATCAAAAATTTCTGATAGACCAGATTGGTCTGAAGAATTTGCGATGGAAGGTCCAAGGGAATTATATAAATACCCAGACCCCAGTGA
>CAYRYZ010000049.1:0-10313 GCA_964428745.1 uncultured bacterium
CTGGAGCTTCTTCAGTTGGCGCTTTAGATATTGGTACTTCGTTTTCTGCAGCTTCTTCTTCAGATCCAGGCATTGCAATGTCAACCATATTAGCCGCATCTTCTAACTCTTTTAAAGCCACATCAAGATCTTGTCCCTTTTCCATAGAAATGATTGATTCGTTAAATCTCCAAGAACCTTCTTTATCAGATTTAACGCTTTTTACATACTTAACATGTACTAGCTCTTTGTCACTTTTAGATGATGCTTTTTCTGCGAAACTTTTTTGCTTCTTAGCCATAAATAATTACTCCTAAAAATATATAAATTTTGCCGGCGAATATACCTCGATTATAGCATTATAAATTATATAAATAAAATGAAAAGCTACTCTGGTCGCCATTCATACTCCATTACTTCACCATCTGTCATACTCTTCGGCTTCTTTACACCAGTGACAACCCTTATATGATTATTATCAAGAAATTGCACTAAACTAATTCGACTTTTTGAAGGATCTTCCATTTCTACCGTTAATAAAAAGGGCTTTTGATTAAAATCAAATGTATATGATCCTTTTTCTTCATCACTAATCTTTGTGCCCAAAGACAGTCCTTGCATGAAATTACCTTTTAGCCCTGTCTTATCTGGAGCAAAAACCCAAACTACCTCAATAATCGCACCTTTATAAAACCATTTACCATTCATATCTCTGATATATTCAATGAATTCCACAAGAACAGGCTCTGCTTTGTTACCAGCGAAATCTTGCGCATCCATACCAAGAGAGTAGATCACGCTAGAGCTTAAAGATTTTTCTATTGGAACATTCGCCTTTTCGTACAATCCTTTTTTAAGATATTGATCGTATAATGGAATTGAATGACTTGGTACTTTATCATTTAAACCTCCAGTTCGACTCCAGATCATCGCACCATCTAGAAGATCTTCAGATATATCTATTGAAATCTCTGAACCCATAAAATAAGTTTTTGATTCAGGATAGAATATTTTAATAACTGGTCTTGTAAAATCATATTTAACACTATCTATTATATTTGACTCAGAAATATTATTTGCCAAGTCTTTTGCTTTAAACTGAATATTATATATAGATCCATCATTAACGACTGCTGGACTAGATGGCAATGTAGGCTCTTCAAAAAAGGTTTCTAATTCAGCATTGGTTAAATTCATTATTACAGGAGAATTTGGATCAGGTTCACCGCCTACACGCGTATATATAAATTGACCTTCGCTAAGTTGTTCTGAAATGTAATATGCTATGTCTAGATGATTAATAATCATATTCGTTTCAGGATATTTTAATTCGATTGTTGGTGGGACATCATCATAAACGATACTCATGATAAACTTTTTGCCAGTATTCCCTGCTAAATCTGTACCTTCAAGAGTAATGCGATACATGGCATTTTCAACGAGTTTTAAATCAGGTAAGGATGAGTTATCATGTTTTCCTTGTGATAATAGTTGAGGAGATAAAATATATTCATGTGGTGCTTGAGGGTCTTCTGTTCCACCCATATGAATCCAAGCATATTTACCAGAAGATAATTTTTCATCAACATTCCATTCTAAAAGTTGAGAGTTTATGCGAGAGCTAGCAGCTGGAATAACTTGTGTAAATTTTGGTTTAGTTTGGTCAAAAGTAATATTTTGGGCTAGGGTTGTTACAGATTCGTTTCCAGACTGATCAGTAGCTTTCATAACAAGTTTGTATATAGTACCATCAGTTAAATCAGTCTGATTTGTTAATTCTGAAGTTTCAAAAGTACCCATTGATAATTCGTTATCAACTAATTCGATAACAACATTTTCGGCACCATCAGATGTTTCCCATGAAATGGTGGATTGGACTAATACTTCATCTACACTATAACTAACTTCAGATAAATTAATAAAGCTATCGTTATCTGGATAAACACCAACAACTTTAGGAGGAACATTATCGAAATATAATCTACCCATAAGGTTCGATGAGGGGTTACCAGCCCTATCTAAACCATTAAATGTTACATTATACCAAGCTCCGCTGACCAACTTTGGAGGAGGATCGAAACTTACATCTCCATATTCACCTTCTTGTAATTTTCCACCAACTAAATTTGATTTATGTTGTTTAGTTGGATCAGGGATACCTTCAATCCAAACCCAATCAACAGTAGCACTTGACAATATTTCATTAGTTTTTAAACTCAAAATTGGGTTATTAATGAAAGATTCGGGTGCAGGTGATGTTATATTTATTTCTGGAGGAATATCATCATAGGTTACATCATTAATGATATTTGAGGTGCCATTATTACCTGCAATATCAATTCCTTCAATTTTAATATCATAAGATGCATTACTTGTCAAATTAGTTAGTTGATCAATAATAATACCTGATTTTTTACCTTTCTTTAATTGATTATCAATTAAGTCGATCTTATGAGGACTGGCAGGGTCCGCAGCACCACCTGTTCTTTCAACAATAATTTCTCCCTTTGATAAATTTTCATCTATTGAAAAATCTAAATTAATACTATTGTAATAACCATTTGCTTTTGGCAATTCGACAGAAATTTTCGGCGATACTGAATCAAAGACTATATTATTTATAGAAACATCAGTTGCAATATTTCCAGCCATATCTTTTCCTGAAAAAGTTATCGTGTAAACAGATCCATCTTTTAAAGTTAATTGATCAACAAAAGATTCGTCGTAGTGCGATCCTTGATTTAGTTGATCTCCAGTTAATTCAACTTGATGTGGACTTTTAGGATCTTCAGCTCCACTAACTCTCGTAAAAACTATCATACCTTTGCCCATTTGTTCATTCGTTGAAAAAGTGATAATGGGTAAATTTATTCTAGAAGCTGTAACGGGTGAATCCAGCGATAGTACAGGTGGTAATATATCGAAGAATACATCTTTGATTGGCACAACCTCAGCTGCATTGCCAGCTTTGTCAAAAGCTTCTATTAAAACGGTGTATCGACCACCATCTGCTAATTCTGAAGTAATATTTAAATCAAAATCTGTGTGGACTCCTTTAGTTAATTCATTGCCTGTTAATTTGACCTTATGAGGTGAATTAACATCTATTGTACCACTTGTTTGCTTAAAAATAACATTGGCGCTAGCTAAATTTTCGCTTGTTAGGTATGTAATCACCGTTGATTTTATTTGTTCTGAATTAATAGGACGGCTAATCGAAATTTCCGGTACTTCATCGTCATAATGAAGATTTTCAATTATAACAGATTTTCCTTGGTTATTTGCAAAGTCATAACCCGAAAATTCTACTCTATAGATAGAACCATTAAATAACTTAGGACCATTTCTCAATGATGTGTTTTCATGTTTACCGGAATAAAGTTCGTCACTTTTTAGTTCTATAGTTTGAGGCGAGTTAGAATCAACCTGACCATCTATCTGGATAAATTCCATCGTAGCATTTGCGAGATTTTCACTTAATGTATAACTTAATTTATTAACATTTATATAACTGTTATTGTTGAAGTTATCAATAGATAATACTGGCGGAGTTATATCAAAGTTTATATTTGATATTTTAACTGTTTTTGCAACATTGCCTGCGAAGTCTTCTCCATCAATAGACAAATTATATATTGCACCATCTACCCATTCTAAACCTGGGTTAGTAATATTCTCATAGGTCCCAATCTTCCTAGTATCTTCATCTAGTGTAATCTGGTGTGGTGATTTTGGATCTGAATTACCTGAGATTTGTTCTAAAATAATTTTGGCATTTGCCAGATCTTCACTAATTGAAAATGAAATTGATCTATTATTTATAAATGAATTGCTGCCAGGCGAAGTAATATTTAGCTTTGGTATCTCATTATCAAAAATAATATTATTTATTTGAGCATCCGGAGCTACATTTCCTGCTGCATCAGTTCCTTCAAATCTTATATTATATATTCCACCATTTATCAGTTTTACAAGACTTGTAGGAAGTTTACCTCCCTGACTACCTCTCTTTTTCTTACTTCCCGCCAACGTTACCAAATGTGACTTTTTAGGATCTGAAGCTCCTCCTATATTTTCAAAAATAATTTTTCCTTCTTCTAAAGTCTCTGTTAGCGTGTAACTAATATCCGTTTCTTTAATAAAGGCATCGTTATTAGGTGAAATTTTAACAAACTCTGGCGGCGTGATATCATATAGAATATTATCTACTTTAACTATTTTACCTTTGTTTCCAGCTAAATCAGTACCAACTATTGAAATATTGTATTTCAAACCGTCAATTAATTCAGGTGTATCTTCAAAAGTAAAATTTCTAAAAGTCCCCCCACTTCTTTGATCCTCTATTATTTCTCTTTCATGAGGAGAATTAGGATCATTTCCGCCTTGAGCTACCCAGGTAATTATGCCATTTGAGATTGGTTCACTAATGCTCAATGATAATGTTGTTGAATTAACCGGCGAATTTATAGTTGGTTTGATAATTAAAAATTCTGGAGGAGTAACATCAAAAGTGACGTTTTTCAATGTATCAGATGTTGAAGCATTTGTTGCGCGATCAGTGCCATTGATATATATTTGATAATAAACTTTTTCCTCTGGCTTTACTCCATAACCAGTTAAAATATGTTCCCCTTGTTCTAAGTTCTTTTTATTAAGATTAAATTTCATTGGTGACGAACCTTCAGCTGTCCAAATCATTGAACCATTAATTAAGGGTTCATTAGTTGAGAATTTGAGGTCCACTGTATTCACAAAACTTTCAGATGCTGGCGATAATATTGACATCGTTGCAGGTGTCGTATCATATGTAATATTAGAAACGCTCAAGGTATCTGAAACATTTCCAGCAAAGTCAGTTCCTAATATAGAGATTTCATAAACTCGCCCATCTCGTAATGCAACATAATTAGCTAAGGCATCAATTAAACGAATGCCTCCCAATAACTCAGGACCTACTAATGGAGACTCAAGAGGTTTGGCTGTGTCATTATGTTTGAACATAACATTGCCATTATCAATATCCTCAGATAGAGACCAACCAATATTAACTACATTAATGAACATATTCTCTTTGGGATAGAAATCTGTGAACTCGGGGGGTGTTAAGTCAATTTTAATATCGGCTAATTTAACTTCTTCAGCTTTGTTGCTCGCTCGGTCACTTCCATTTAAAATTATTGTATAAGTAGTTGCGTCTTTAAGCTCAGGAATAAATAGATTATCTGAATTATATTCTCCACTTAATAATTTTTTATCTGCTATATATTCAATTTTGTCAGGTTTATTATTTTTTCCAATTCCATCCCAACGAATATTAAATCCATAAAGATCTTCATTAGTATTGAATATCATTTTTGACTCAGTTGAATAAATATCAGAGTTAGGATAAGATATTGAAATCACTGGTTGCGTAACATCATAAAGAACATTGTTTACTATTACCGTATCACTGATATTCCCCGCAGGATCATATCCTACGTACATAAGTTTATAAATTGAACCATCATTAAGGTTTGGAAGATTAATTAGCTCTTTAGGGCCAATTTCACCAAAATTGAGCTCCTCTCTAGTTAGTTCACTAATATGCGGTGATAAAGTATCTTCAAGTCCGTCTGTTCTTTCCCAAATCATTTGAGCTGATTGTAGAATTTCGCTATTAGAAAAATGAACAAGTTTATGATTCACCGCTTCACCTGAATCTGGACTAAATACTGTTAATTCAGGTGGTGTAAAATCATATTGCAAGCCGGGAACAAAAGCTCTTTTAGCCTTATTCCCTGCTCGATCTCTACCGCTCATTGACATTATATATAAAGCATTTTCAACAACAGTTGGATTATTTGAGAGCTCTATTTCAATATGCTCACCACTTTCACGTTCCTCACTAGTTAAAATTGCAGTATAAGGTGCAAGAGTATCTGCTACACCGCCAAGCCATATCCATTTGAACTGTCCTTCAAACAAAGATTCGGACAAAGTATAACTTACAGAAGTAGTTTTCGAAATTGATCTTGGCAGGGGATATATAATCACAATCTCTGGCTGAGTTATATCATATAATATATTTTTTACTGCAATATGATTCGATTCATTCCCGGCTGGATCAAAACCACTAAATGAAATATTATAGACAGCACCATCTATCAAAGGCGGAGCATTTGCAATCGAATTAGGGCCATATTCACCCTTATTTAACTCTTCTTTAAATAGCTCCATGACATGAATACTATCTGAATCCTCAATACCATCTATCCAGGTCCAGGTCACGATTGCAGAATTAAGTAATTCACTATTTTCATAATGGACATTTTTATGATTTACAGCATCACCGTCAACGGGACTATACCATGTCAGCACTGGGGGAGTAAAATCATATTCTACTCCACTGATTATAGCTTGCAAAGCTTCATTCCCAGATCGGTCACGTCCTACAAAAGATATAGTATAGATGGCATTCTCAACAAAAGCAGGTAAACTGGCTAATTCTATCTGGGCATAAACTCCTTTTTTCTTCTCTTCTTCGGTTAATTCTACTATGTAGGGTGCAGAAGTATCTTCAATACCACTATTCCACGTCCAGGTAAATGAAGCTTCATAAAAATCCTCACTCAAATTGTATGACAAGCCTTTTATATTTGTTATGATTTTGGATGTCGGATAGTTAACAGCGATTTCGGGTAATGTGAAATCATATAATATATCTGCAACAACTACAGTATCTGCTATATTACCAGCTCTATCAGAACCTGTAAATAAAATTGAATATATACCTCCATCACGTAATGGAGGCATATTAATTAATCGAATACTATCATGTGCACCGAAATTCATCTCTTCATTTGAAAGTTCCACATGATGTGGCTGATCTGGATCTTCTATTCCTCCAGTTTGCATCCAAATAATCTCACCTTTAAATAAATCTTCAGATAATGTATACGAAATATTTTGATGATTTAATGCAGATCCAGAATCGGGATTAATTGATGAAAACGATGGAGGTGTAATATCATAAAGTATATTATTTACCGAGAATGGCTCGCTATCATTTCCAGCTAAATCTCTACCAGTAACTACGATATTATAAGCTGAACCATCAACTAATTGAGGTTCATTTTGCATGGTTATACGGATCTTTTCTTTGGGTAAAAGCTCATCTCCAAGCATTTCAACAATTTGTGGTGATAATGAATCAGGCATTCCGTCGATTTGTGTCCACCTAAACTCACCCACTAATAACTTTTCGCTGATTGCATAACTGACGGATGGGGTATTTATTGCAGCATCATCAAATGGATATATCATTGTTATAACTGGTGGAGTGATATCGTAATGAATTGAGTCCAAATAAACCGTATCTGAAACATTTCCAGCTAAATCAGGAGCAACAATTGAAAAAGTATACATACTACCATCATTCAATTGAAAATAATCGGAAAGGTCAGAGTCAGCTGAAATAGAGACAGTATCTAAAAACTCGTAAGAAAAAGGTGAATTATCATCAATGTCGCCACCTCTCCGTTCAACATAAATACTCCATTTTTGAATTGGCTCATTAGTATTCATTCCCATCATTTGATCATTTACCCAGGATCCTTTAATAGGGTTAGTAAATGACAATACTGGAGGAGTTATATCATAGATAACGCCGCTGAAAACACCAGGATTTGAAAGATTTCCAGCTCTATCATATGCAAATATTGCGGGGTTATACATCACCCCATCAACCAACTCAGATTGACCCTCTGGATTAAATCGTTCTATTAGTATTAACTCATCCGTAGATAAAATAACTGTATCAGAACTAATATCACTGAAATTAGTATCTGGATCCCAAATAATATATGCTGAATCGATAGGCTCAGTTGTAGTGAATGATAGTGAAACTTCTTTCATATACTTATCCATTTCAAGAGTCATAATTGGTGGGCTTATATCATACATAAGATGTGACAATGTACGTTTTGTCGCCATGTAACCTTTCACTCCTTCGCCATCAAAATGAACATTGTAAGTAAAACTATCTTTTAAGGAACTTTCGTCAGGCAAATAAATAATATGATCACCGCGAGTAATTTTACTTAAATCTGCCCGTGCACTATCTTTCATTCCTGGAATAACCCAGTTCAAATATCCCCACTTTACATCTCCATCTAAATTATAAGATACCGCGCTATTATTAACAAAACTGGTATCAGGTGGACCTGTAAACCAAAAAACGGCCTCTGTTCCATCTGGACTTAATTTAACATCCATAATTAAGACTCCGTTAGAATCGTACTCAAACATGTGTGTAATATCTAAATCATCATAATATTTAAACAAAAATTTGTGCATTGATTTACCGTCCGGGCGACGAAACCATTCATCTCTAATTACACGACCTATAGAATCATAGTCAAACTCTTTACCTCCATATTCAAATGCATCCACATCAAAGAAACGATAATTATCCGGTTTATTGATTGTATTTAATTTTGATGTAGTAAATCTATCATTCCATTTTTTTACTGAATCAACACCAAATACCCACTCTATATATGATAAAGAATGAGATTCACGGCCAAATATAGTTTGCTGATAAATATTTCCAGTAAGATCTACAAAATCTTTTTGTCGAATAATTAAATTGGAGTCAATATATGAATACTGTTCTTGGCTCTTTGATTTGCCTGTACGATCTATATAAGATTTCACAATCAAACGATCTAAATCGTCATATTCAGCACGTATATGTGGTTTTCGGACTACTTCAGATTTAGGTACTGATTTTCCTGATAGGAAATCATGTTCAGATAAAAAATATCTTATCTGACGTTGCTCTGCCATCAGAAACAATAAAATAATTGTCAGGAATGTGAGTTTGAGGGTTTTCACAGCGTTTAATTTATGAGTGATTTACAGAGATGGAAACGTAGTAATGAAAGAAAAAGAAGAAAAAATACAGAATTAAGATTTTCCGTTCTCAGCTTTACGACGTTGTTGACGTACCTGGTCCTTTGCAAGTTTTCGCATATCAGCTACTTCATCAGATTCATCAACTATTTCTACCCCCAATAAAGTTTCTATGCAATCTTCAAGAGTTACTATGCCTGTAGTTCCTCCGAATTCATCTTTAACAATGAAAATATGAGAACGATTTTTTGTAAATTTATTTAGAACAGATTCAACTGATTCCTTTTCAAATACAGTTTCAACAGGTTCTGAAATATCTGACATTGACTTTTCAAAATAATCATCAGCCATTGTCTCTAATAAAGTATCTTTATAAACAATCCCTATTATATTATCGATATTTTCTTTAAAAATCGGAATGCGTGAAAAGTTAATATCTTCATCTGCATCCATTACTTGACCCACCGTTTGGGTATCTTCAAAAGCATATATGACAGATCTGGGAGTAAGAATAGCCTCGACATGCATTTCTTTAAGTCTAAACAAATTTTCAATTATATCTGATTCGTGCTCGTCAATTGAGCCTTCATCTTCACCCATTTCAGCCATAGCCGTAATTTCTTCACGACTAACTCTTTTTATATCTTCTTCATCTGGAGTTAGTTTGGCAGATAGTGCATTACTCAGCCAAACAAATGGAAAGGTAATCATCATTAAAAATTTAATTATATATGCCGATGGTACTGCAAGACGTCTCCAGTATGTTGCACCAATTGTTTTAGGTATAATTTCAGAAAAAATTAATATACAAAATGTTAAAATGGCTGAAGCAATGGCAACGGCGCCTGAACCATAAACAACTAACGCTTGCGCACCAACCCCTGCAGCTCCAACAGTATTAGCAATTGTATTTAGAGTTAAAATTGCCGCTAAAGGTCTATTGATATCGTCTTTTAACTTTAAAATTAATTCGCCTCCACGAGGATTATCTTTTGACATTGTACCAATATGTGAATGAGTCACAGAAAGAATAACTGATTCTAACATAGAGCAAATAAATGATATAATTAAGGCAAGTGAGAAATATCCGATTAACAATGACATTGTATAGTAATTAGCCTAAGCTAAATACCTCCCTTAATCATTGCTTTTTCACTTCTATGAACTGATATCCACATGGGTATATAAATTAATAACATTAATACGAATGCTGCTGATACAAATGTATAGAGATAATATGGCCATTCACCAATCAAAAATGGACTGTCCCCACCAGGTTTTCTGCAAACAAACCAATAATTGGCATCATGACCAATAATTTTATTAATAAACCCAATAACAAAGACTGCTCCATTTGATATTAAAAATGTATTCAATAACGATCCTTTTCTACACCGCATACCATCTACCCACATCAACCAAGAAACATTAAGTATTATAAT
>CAYRYZ010000050.1:0-3632 GCA_964428745.1 uncultured bacterium
AAGCAGCTGAAGTTTTAGAAGTGATTGCGGGAAAAGATGAAAATGATCCAGCAACATTAAAGATTCCTAAGGGCTATGATTATTCATTTACAGACGATTTAAGTGTTGATGCACTTAAAGGGAAAAAATTAGGTTTACTTCCTACTGGGTCAGATGACGAAGAAGGTAAAAAAGCTCTTGAAAAAATAAAATCAGTACTTATTAAGGGTGGTGCAGAGGTTATAGAAGTTAAAGATGATCGCGTGAATCCATCTAAAGAGGAAATACTAGTACTTATGTATGAATTCAAGGTTGGGTTAGAAAAGTACTTAGAAAATTCAAATTCATCATATAAAACCTTAAAAGAATTAATAAATTTTAATGAGCAGAATAAAGAAAAGGCTCTTAAATACTTTGATCAAAGCATATTTATTGAAAGTGATAAAACCTCTTCACAAAAAGCTGAATATCTTAGTGCATTAGAAGTTGTGTTAGGTTCTAGAAATCAAATTGATGAACTACTAAATGAAAACAATGTTGATGCTTTAGTTGGACTGTCATGGAGTCCTGCCTGGGAAATCAATCATGACGGAGGTGATGATGAGGCAATTGGGAAACAAAGATTTTGGGTTAATGGCGGTCGGGCTGCTATGGCTGGCTATCCTAATATTATAGTTCCATTAGATTTAATTGACGGTTTGCCGATAGGAATGTCATTTATTGGTACAGCATGGGATGAAAAAAAATTAATTGAATTTGCCTATGCATTCGAAAAGTTAAATAATTTTATTCCTACTCCTGATTTTTAAATAACATATTGTAATTTCTCAGATGAAAAGATTCTTTTTCATAGCAATAATTAATTTCATTCTCCCTCTCTCAGCTCAATCTTGGACGATCGAAACATCAGATAGCACAAAATATAGTAATGCAAAGCAACTCAGCATAAAAAATAACACTTTAGTTTATGATGTAAGTATTGATGGAGAGCAGAAGACGATCGAGACACACCTAGATGATTTATCCCTTATTGAACGTGAAAAAGATTCACTTGATTTAATATACAGTGTATTAATCAATTATCTTTATTTCGCACTCTATCTCTTATTGTGCAAGTTTGCTGTAGCATTAATAAAACATTTTAGAAATGTTAAAAAGGATTGTTATAAAGCGAGTGAACATTTAAGAGAACTATACGATACTCAGTATAATATTTTAGCCAAGACTCCTCTACATAGTTACAAACTAAAAAATAATAAATTAAACCCAGGTCGATACTATTATAAAACATGGGTTCTATCATCTGTATTCCTAATAGTATTTAGTTCCTTTATGTTATCTAACTTCCTTGAAAATTTTGGAGTATTGGCTACTTCGCTAATTGAAAATCCAATCAGAATAAATTTCTCTCATGTTTTAGCTTCTGCGATCGTTTTCGCGCAACTACTTACAGGAGCTGGCTATTATATATTTTATAATAATCAGAAAAAAAGTAAAGAATATATTTGGCCATTATTAAAAGTTTTAATGATGTTTTCTTTAATTTGTATTGCCTTCATAGAGATAATTATATGGGCAAATCTTTCTGCCAGCTTTGATATGACTAAAGTATTGGGATTAGGAGAATTAGATGTAGTAAAAAATTCTCTAAACTACTTCCTCGGCATTTTTGGATTGGGTCTTTCTATAATAGGTTTCTGTTCTGGATATCTAATTAGCCAATATAGGAGTGACTCAGGCGATTCAGTTTTATTGAATAATATTAGATATGTATTTTTTACCACTATTTTAGTTTGTTTACTCTACTTACCAAGTCTTCTTTTATTGGCACTGGGCATTCTATTCTTATTAATAATTAGTCTAATTGAATTCATTATTTTGCCCGGCAACTTTATTTTTGAAAAATTTAAAAGAAATAAGTCAGAACCTACGTTGGCGGTTAATAATAAGGTTGATGAACTTAAAGATGATGTTGTTCCTGAAGTTGTAGATGAATTTGAAGATAATAAAGAAGATCAAGATGTTGATGATAGTTATATGACTGATAGTCCTGAAAAGAGTGATGATGAGGATGAAGAGGATAACTATAATTATCGTGATTCATCAGACTAATTTTATTTTATAAACTGATATCTATTTTCTAATTTGTAATTTGGAGATATATTTCTCCCAAGTCATTAATAAAGGAAAATGAGATGAAACGTTTATTAATTAGTTTTATTGTTTTTATGATGGTCGGCTGCCAAAATAATGTGCAGCAGATCAATTATCCAGATACTAGAGAATCTGATCATGTTGATATATACCATGGCGTTGAAGTTGCTGACCCCTATCGGTGGTTAGAGGATGATATGTCTGATGAAACAGCCGATTGGGTTAAAACACAAAACAAAAGTACTTTTCGCTACTTGAACAAAATTCGTTTTCGCAGAAAACTTGAAAAACGAATAAAATCATTAAATAATTACGAAAAAGTCGGAGCTCCATTTAAAGAAGGTGAGTATGAATATTTTTATAAAAATACTGGTTTGCAAAATCATTCAATCGTTTATCGCCAACCTGTAGGTAATAGTGAAAAGTCAGAAGTCTTTTTAGACCCAAATAAATTTTCTAATGATGGAACAGTCGCGTTAAGGGGATTATCATTTAGTGAAGATGCATCTTTAGCAACATATATGATTACTGAGGGTGGCTCTGATTGGCGTAAGATTTTAGTAATTGATGTTGAAACTCAAAAAATAATTGAAGATACCTTAAAAGATGTAAAATTTAGTGGAGTATCGTGGCGTGGAAATAAGGGCTTTTACTATAGTAGTTATGATAATCCGAAGGATAAAAGTGCCTTATCTGCTAAGACTCAATTACATAAACTTTATTATCACAAGCTCGGAGCTTCACAGTCATCAGATCAATTAGTATATGGCGGCGAAAAACAACCAAATCGCTATATTAGTGGATATGTTACTGAGGACCAAAACTATCTGGTTATATCAGCTTCTCAAAATACTAGTGGAAACCAGATCTATGTAATGGATTTAAATAAGCCTAATCAGACAATAGTTCAATTAGAAGATGACTATTTTTCTCGAGTAAGTGTAGTTGATAATGATGGTAACAAATTTTTTCTCTATACAAATATTGATGCTCCAAACTACAGATTAATATCTGTAAAATTAAATCGACCATCAAAATGGATAGATGTTATTCCTGAATCGGAAAATGTCCTTCGTGTTGGATCAGGTGGAGGATATTTTTTTGCTAATTATCTAGTAGATGCTAAATCAGAGATCAAACAATTCAACTACAAAGGAGCTCTTGTTAGGACAGTAAAATTACCAGGTATTGGCTCTGCAGGTGGTTTTGGCGCAAAGAAAGATGAAAAGGAATTATATTATTCTTTTTCATCATATACTTATCCTTCGACAACATTTAAATATGATATTGAGAATGGTGAGTCATCATTATATCGCAAACCTGAGATTGATTTTGAACCAAGTAATTATGTAACAGAACAGGTATTCTATCAAAGTAAGGACTTTACTAAAATTCCTATGTTTATCACTTACAAAAAGGGGATAGAAAGAAATGGTCAAAATCCTACAATCCTCTATGGCTATGGAGGATTTAATATAAGTCAGACTCCACGTTTTAGT
>CAYRYZ010000050.1:3732-10020 GCA_964428745.1 uncultured bacterium
GTTGCTATACCTGCAGTAGGTGTAATGGATATGTTAAGATATCATCAATTTACTGCGGGAGCAGGATGGGCAGCAGATTATGGAACAGCAGATGATTCGCCTGAAATGTTTGAGTATTTGCGAAAATATTCGCCTGTTCACGCACTAGTATCTGGAGTTTCGTATCCCGCCACACTAGTTACGACTTCTGATCATGATGATAGAGTTGTCCCTGCACATTCATTCAAATTTATTGCTGGTTTGCAAAAAGCACACACAGGAGATAACCCAGTCTTAATAAGAATTCAAACTAATGCGGGTCATGGTAGTGTATCCATGGATCAGAGGATGAAGCTTTCAGCTGATATTTTTGCTTTCATCTGGAAAAATATGGGAGTGACGCCCAAATTATAATTTATTGATATAAATAAGTTCTAAGTGTACTGGCAAAAATGTTTTTGAATTCGGAGATAGTATTTTTACCTCTTCAATAAATGGTACTCCTTTTGATTCTGCAGCTTTTGATTGTGAGGCCCCATAAGGTATCCTAAAATCATCCCAGTGAGTGGGTATAATTACTTTTGGATAATTTGTAAGCGATAGTAGTCTCTCAGTATAATTATAGATTTCTTTTCTTGAATTAGCAGATCCAGCTAATAGTACATCTGGCTGGAGTCCTCTTACTTCATTCTCAATAAAATTCATAGATCCCATAGTTAGTACTTTATTATTATTAAATCTAAAAAAATACATTAATGAATTGCCTTCTACGAATTCTTTGATCATCATTGGTGCTTTGACATTTTTTGGTATTATTGCTGAACTAAAGTATTGTTTTTTTCTGAGTGCAGAATGCAATGAAGGAAGCACTTTTACTGAAAAATTACCGAATGAATAATCTTCACCACCTTTCACAGTTATTATTTGATTTTCTGGAACTCCATTTGCTCTAAGAATATTAGCAAGGCTTTCAGTTCCTATAACTTTAGCACCTGTTCTTTTTGCTATATAGGGAACATCAGCCGCATGGTCAAAATGCGTGTGATGTACAAAAATATAATCAGCTGATCCTATGTGGCTATTTATAACTGATGTATCAGGAGTGAAGCGATCTTCTCTATAATACTTTTTTCTTTTATCATTACCCCAATCTCTATTCATGGCTGATGATGAAATTGTTTTAGTTGTACTGTTCCCAACAAGCTTAATCCTAGAAAGGTATGGATCAACTAGGATTGTAGAATTTTCATCTTTGATTTCCCAACCAGCAGCACCTAGATATTTTAAAGATAACTGTGAATCATCATTTTTAGGTATTTGATTACAAGCTGATAAAAGTATTGTTGTAATAATTGTTATATGATAGAATTTATTTTTCATAATAGTATCCCTATTGATTTCTAGCAAATTCAAGTTGGCTTTTAAGTATGCCTATTTCCGTTTCCCAGGTAGTAGTGTTTAACGCATCACTGTGAGTATTTGTAGCTTCAACAGTTGCATCTCTAATTTGCGCCACCCATTCATCAATAAGCGCATCAACTTGTGCCTTAGAAAATGGCCCACTAACAAATTCTTTTTTTATTTCTTTATATTCTTTTTTATAGCTTGCCCAACCTCCGATTAATTTATCGCATGATGCTGACCATTGATAAATAAAGGCTGGACCAAATGGAAAGGGTTTGCAGTCATTCCTGGTTTCTCCCCATTTATCGGCAATGGGAGTTACTGGATTATTATTCCGCTCGATATTTTCAAATGCATTATCTAGATCCCATGGAATTAGATTGATTTTTTTATTAGTTGGTTCTTCATACCAGAAATAATTATGATTACCACAATCACCAAAACAATACCAATGATACCATCCATCATCATTTCTAATCATGCGATCAACAACTGCCAATGAAATTATTTTTTTTATATCCATATATTCTGAAATAATATTATTTATTTCTGTTTGATTGGAAGCTTTTTCAAGTCTTTCGCCAAAGCTTTTAATCAATTGAACTGATGGGTTCTCATCTTCATTGGTTCTTAATGCATTTAAGAAAGCTTGTTCATTATTAGCGGTTCCTTTATATGTGAGAGGCCATACTTCTTTATACAGATTCCCACCTGTATCATCAAAATTATAATTATCAAATGCGCTATCGATTACCTCAACAAGTGAGTATAGACCGGAATATTTACCATTGATCATTAATCGTGCATGTACAGCTCTAGGTGCATTAACCCCCATTGATCTAAATAACCAATATGCTAATCGGTCATGGAGTTGACTTTTATCTAAGTTTTGCGCATGAAACTGAATTTTTTTAAGATTATAGAATAGTGACTCTCTACCGTCCCAATTGATCTTGATCTTCATTGATAATTTTGAACATGTTTTTTTACCTGAAGGATTGAACCAATCATCTCCCGTTAGACAACCAACAAAAGCACCAACTGAACCTTTGTACCTTATGCCAACTGGGCTTATTGTATCACCTTCAAATATCAGCATACCCTCAACATATTCTTCTGCAGCTGGATCAGCATCAATTTTATCTAATGCACTTTGGGGTAATTTTAATTCATAGGTTCGTAAATTTTTCTGATCATAAATATAATCTGAATTTTCTTGGAGATACTTTTCATTCCCAGTTGGAATAATTACCGGAACAACAAATTCAGAATCATCTGATACATTATCTGCACAGGATAGGAATAGACCAAGAGTAAGTGTGATTAATAGTCTTATTGAAACTTTCAAATTATTAACTACAATCATATCACTTTTCACCAGAGTAATTTTTTACGTACCAGAGAGAGAAATTTGATAATGTCTGATCATCACGTTTAATCTTGAACTTTTTTAGTGGTGATATTTTTTCAAAATAATTAATCAAAAATTCTGGCTGACCCATGCCATGTTTAATAAAAATAAAATCATTATTTTTTTGACCACGATTGGGATAAAGAAAGGAATAGAGTGTTTCTTGATATCCAATTGATAAACAGGTTGCTTCAAGAGCAGGATCAAGATAAAAATTAATCATTGATGGTATTTGAAAATTGTTAGCAGCAATTCGAGTGTTTTGTAGTTCAGGATTATTTTCTAGATAAGTGCCCAATGTATCTGTTAATCCTTCATACATATAATAACGATTTGTTATATCTGCGTTTCCCTTTAATGGTAGGACATGCCAAAAAGTTTGAGTTGTTATAATCATTATTAATATTAATGAATAAATTATTTGAGCATAGTATGTCTTCATGTTATTTCTATTTAACTGGAGACTGAGTAAAAATACTCCGCTAAGAAAAACTGGTGCAGGCCAATTCAATTCAAATTTAGAGAATAACGAGTGTGCCAGAAAGTAACCTAGAGGTACAATTGTCACTACTGTAAAATATTGGATAGGTTCGGATGTCTTCCGCCATTCTTTTAGATTTAAAAATGGGCGTATAATTGAATAATAGAAAAAAAGTGGCCCACTTATAATTGCTAAACCTAACCATAGGTTGATGAATTCAGTAATTCCGCCTCCGCGGTAAATATGACTTCCTTGATTACGAACAAAAGCTAAGTCATTATTAAGGTTCCAGATGATAAATGGTAAGAATATCAATAGTGCAACTATGAAAGAACCATAGTAATGCACATTTTTTAACCAGTAGCGTTTATCTTTTATAAAGAATGGATAAAGAGCAATTCCTATAGCCGGGAAGAGGGCTGATATTTTTGATAAAACAGCAAAGCCTAACATTACTCCACCAATATAAATATACTTTTTATCAACGCAGTATGCTAGGTAGTAATACATAATAGCAAGTATGGTAAAAAATGTCATTGGAACATCTGGTGTAATAACAATTGCATTTGTGTGAAAAAGCATATTTGCTGTTATGCTTAATGATAAGATAATTCCCACTTGAGTGTTAAAATATTTTTTGCCAAAAAAATATAAAATTATGGTAAGAATAGTCATCAGCGTAGTAGCAGCTAAACGGACAGTAAAACTGTTCTCCCATATTAATGTGAAGAATTTGATCAGATATGCAATCACTGGTCCATGATCAACATACCCCCATGCTAGATGCCTGGCATATATTGCATAATAGGCTTCATCATTAATTAATAAAGTATTAGAAATAAATAAAAGTCTAACTGCTAGTAATAGTAGACTTAATCCAATAAATAATTTGAAATTCATATTTCTCATTTATTTGAACACCCAATATTTTGAGCCTAAAAAATTAATAAAGGTACCGCCAGCAATTCCAACTGCCTGAGCTACAACTTTATAAGTTGGACTAAAGGACTCTAATACCATCCATAGTATAATTAGGTTTATAACTAATCCGATTAATGCAACAGTTAAAAACCTAAAATAGTTTAAAACTTTTGGAACTTTCTCAGCCATCGTTTTTGAGAAAGTCCAAAAATGATTTAGTAAATAATTTTGTAAACTAGCAACAATGAATGTAATAATTGAAATTTGCAATGGTGGATTTAATAGAATATCTACAAAAATGTAGAATAATGTGAGATTGGTTATTGTTCCCAACAAACCTACAGCAAGAAATTTTGGTAATTTCATATTGTATAAGGTGTGATTGAATGATTCATCGAGGTTAAATTAAATCTCCTATACCAAGTTTGAAATATGCTTTTAGAATAAAATGTTAGTACCATTAATAAAAAATAAAATACCATTTATTGATGTAAGGGCGCCTAATGAGTTCTTAATTGGTGCGGTCCCAACTAGCATTAATCTTCCAATTCTTTCTAACGACGAGCGAATTGAAGTGGGTAAAATATATAAGGAAAATGGTAATCAAGCTGCAATGGAAAAAGGATATTCGCTAGTTAGTGGAAAAATTAAAAATAAAAGGATTTCTAATTGGATACAGTTTGTTGAAAATAATCCAACAGCTCAAGTCTATTGTGCAAGAGGAGGACAACGTTCAAAAATTGCTCAAAGCTGGTTAAAAGAAATCGGTGTTGATATTGATATAGTTGAAGGTGGGTTTAAGGCACTTCGAAATACGTGTTTAGATATACTGGATAGTGCATCTCGAGATAATAAGGAATGGATAATTATTGCAGGTAAGACTGGTTCTGGCAAAACCAAAATGATCCAACAAATAAATAATAGTATTGATCTTGAAGGTCTAGCAAATCACAGAGGATCTGCTTTTGGTAGTTTTGAAACGCCGCAACCTACACCTATCAATTTTGAGAACAATCTTGCTTATCAGTATTTAAGTATATCTTCAAGTAAAATATTTTTTGAAGATGAATCAAAAACGATAGGCAGAGTAGTTATCCCAGAAAAGTTTTTTGATAAAATGACTTCATCAAAATTAGTATTGATTGAAGAACCTATAGAAAACCGAATTCAAAATATCTATGATGAGTATGTTAAAAAAGGTATTAAGAATAATGATCAGACTGAGTTATCAAAATCTCTTCTAAGAAAACTTGAAAAAATATCAAAACGTCTTGGAGGAACAAATTTTAAAATAGTCGATAATTTGATTCGAAGTGCCTTTGAAAAGAATGATAAAGAGATACATTTTGAGTGGATTAAACAATTATTAGTTAACTACTACGATAAGATGTACAGCTATCAACTAAATCAAAAGAAAGATCGCTGTATAAAATCCGGAGATTGGGCTGAGGTCAAACAATATATATTGAGTAGTACATGATAGGTAATATTCTTAATAAAGTTTTGTTAATATGCCTTTCCCTTATTTGTTTAAAAGGACAAGACCAATTAGATATCAAGAATGCAGAATACATGCCGTTTCATACGAAAATATTATGGGGTGAAAATGGTTTAATAAGAAAAACAAATCTCGCACCTGCTACAAGGAAAGAGGAAGTTGAACTTCGCGTTAAAATGCTTCAGACTCATCAAAAACTTGCATTAGTAAGTTTGGGACTACTAGCCTACCAATACTCTCTAGGGCTTGAGCTTGCTGATGGTGATTATTCAAATTTATCAAGCCATAAAACTTTTAGTAAAGTGACTTGGAGTGCATATATGACATCAGCGTCATTAAGCTACTTTGCTCCACCTGCTTTAATATATGAAAAAAGAGTTAGTTCGATGAAAATCCATCGTTGGTTATCATATATTCACTTTGCAGGTATGATGTCTATCCCAGTACTTGGGAAAAATATATCAACTTCGACTAATAGACTTACAGCCATTACAACTCATCAAGATGTTGCAACAGCTACTTTGGTCAGTATGATATTATCAGGACTATTAACTATCCTTCCTTACTAAATGATTCTTATACTAATAGTATTAT
>CAYRYZ010000051.1:0-4566 GCA_964428745.1 uncultured bacterium
TTATTAATTCATATAAAATATTTAAATCGATATCGGTTGATTCTTTGTATGTTGATAAAACCACATTTGATTGTGTTCTAGAAACACCTGGCCAATTTTGTATTTCATATAATAAATCTTCTAAAGCTTGTGAATTCTTTACGCGAATTTTTAATATATGTGATCCTACACCTGTTATCGAATGGCACTCCATTACAGCTTTACAATCATTGGCCTTTTTAACAAATTTATCATAGTGATCAGAGTGCTCACTTACAATGAAAACATATGCAGTCAAATCTAATCCTGCCTCTTTATGATCTAAAATTGTAGCATATTTCTTTATAAAATCTTTTTCAGAAAGTTTTTTAATTCTTTCTCCAACAGCTGGAACAGATAGTTTTACTGCTTTAGCAATATCACTTGCACTCGTACGCCCATCAGTTTGAAGAATTTCTAATATTTGTATATCAATTTTGTCAATCATATTGCGTTTATTCTTTATTAATTAAATACTTTAATAAATTTCTATTATTACTAAATAAATTAAACTAAATAGCAATGATTATATTAAATAAGTTAATATAATTGATTAAAACTTTGAAGATATTCCAAAACCAATTATATGACCTCCTGGGCCATATGAATAAGTTCCTAAATCAACAATGAAATCATCTGTAGTATAGGCAATTCCAAAACCAAGATCAGAAATAAGATTCCTAATAGTTGGATTATCAATCTGTTGATCAAGTCTATTTGATGATAATCCACTTTTAATAAATAATCCGCTTTTGAGCTCTAGCAATCCTGATATTCTAACGATTTCTCTATTTGTCTGAGATAAAAAAATATGATCAACTTCAAGTTCTAATCTAGTATTTGGTAAATTTCCTGAAATCGAAACTACGCGAACAGTTGGAAGATTTTCTTTATTATTACTATAGGATCTATACAACTTTCCAAAATTATGGAATGATAATCCTAGCTTGATTAATTTCAAATTAAAAATTACGGCAGGTGAAAATGTAATGGCTTTAGCATTATAAGATTGAATATTACTTATAAATAGCCCGCTATTTGCGCCAACAATTATTTTACCACGTTGCGTTGCTTTTGCATATCCAATTTGAAAATGTACATCACTTGCAGAATATTCACCAGTTTTTTGGTTTTCAATATTCCGCTCTGGGAAAAACCCGTAACCAGTACGACTTATTTTAAAACCTAAAAAGTGTTCCTTTATTTTTGAATTAACTCTTAATGATTGTCCGCTTATGCCAGCTGGATAGCTCACTGCATCAACACTGAAAAAACTATTAGAATCAACCAACATAGCTGCATTACGAAAATCATTTCTAAATGGCAGAATATATCCGCTTCCAGAAAGGCTAACAGAGTTTGCTTGAACCCATGTGTCCAAGCCTTGAAATGAGGATTGTGCAATAATCACAAAAACGAATAGATAAATAATTATAAATTTTTTTGTCATAATAGAGAGGTTGGATTTACATCAACAATAAGTCGAGGATTGCTAGAAGCATTGATCTTTGAATTTATAATAAGAGAATTATAAAATTTATGTAGTCTAGATCCAATAGGATCAAATTCCTTCTTCGATTTGAAAACAATTTGCATTCTATATTGATCCTTCAATTTTTCACGATAACAGTATGAAGGTCCAAGTTTTTCAATTCCTTTTGGTATCTCCTTAATACCATCACTAATAATTTTTATTGAATTTTCAACACTATCTTTTTTGGCACCTCTAACTTCAAATTTCACTATCCAACTAAAGGGTGGATAATCCAGCGATTTTCTTTCATTCAAACAAATATCATAATATTTTTTCAAATTAAGTTTTGCCGCTGACTTAATTACAGTGTTATCTGGATTGTAAGATTGGATAACTACCTCTCCAGGACTGTCCCCTCTACCTGATCTCCCAGCGGATTGATAAATAAGCTGAAACACTTTTTCACCCGCTCTATAATCTGGCAAGTAAAGTCCTGTGTCCGCATTAATAATTCCAACCAGTGTAGCATTGGCAAAATCCAAACCTTTTGCAATCATTTGAGTTCCTAATAATATATCAATTTTTTTATTAGAAAAATTTTGAAGTATTTTAGTGATATTTTCCCCTGATTTAGCCACATCTGTATCTAGTCTCGCAATAGATGCGTTCGGAAATTCGTTAATTAATAAATCTTCAATTTTTTGAGTACCCGTACCAGATAATCGGATATTATAACTATTACATTCCCCACATATTTCTGGCAAATTATTCTTTATTTGATTACAAAAGTGACATTGGAGATAATTGCCTGACCTATGATATGTTAGTGATACCTTACAATGAGTACACAAATAAATTTCACCACAATCATCACATCGTATTGCCGGAGCAAATCCACGCCTATTATGTAAGAGAATAATTTGTTGGCCATTTGACAATCTATCTTTCATTTTTTCAAGCAATAATCTTGAAAATATTTCTCCATATTTATTTGATTCCTTTGATTCATTGATCATATCAACAATATGTACTTTTGGGTATGCACCACTAAATCTCTCAGGTAAATGAATGTATTTTAATTTTTTTATTGTTGAGTTATAATAAGATTCTAAACTCGGAGTTGCGCTAGCTAATAACACTGTAGCTTTATTAATCTTTCCTCTCATTAAGGCAACATCTCTGGCATGATAGCGCGGATCTGGTGAGCCTTGTTTATAAGAATCTTCCTGTTCTTCATCAACAATAACCAATCCTAAATTTTTTAATGGAGAAAAAATTGATGAGCGCGCACCTATAACAACTTTATATTCTCCCAAACAAATTTTCTTCCATGTCCAGGCGCGAGCAGATTGACTTAATTTAGAATGCCAAAGAGCTACCTTTTCTCCAAATACTGCCTTAAATCTTCCAGCTATCTGAGGTGTAAGTGCAATCTCAGGCAACAAAATAATAACTGTTTTATTTTTACTTACAACGTGACGTGCAGCTTCTATATATATTTCTGTTTTCCCACTACCTGTTACACCATGCAATAGAAATGATTTAAACTTACTGCTATTAATAGCAGAAAAAATATTTTTTAAAGCTAAACTTTGATCTTTTGTAAACCGAATGTCCTTATGTATCGGGTCAAAGGATATTCCAGAAAGATTAGGGAGAACGGGTTGATTAACTAATTCTACAAATCCTTTTGAATGTAATTGCTTACAGATACCATTTGGATTAGAACAATGGTCTTTCAAAGAATTGACTGGTATTAGCGATTGTATAGATTGAAGATAAGTGTAAACAGATTTTTGTGTTTTAGCATGATTTAAAACTGATTTATCTTGATTGATTGCCTTAACATATAATTGGGTTTTTAATTCATACTTTGTGGAAAGATTGTTCGGGAGAACTGCTTTTGCAGAAACTCCAATTGGGCAATTATAATATTTAGATAGCCACTTAATTAATTCCCATAAATTTTTATCTAAAACTGGTTGATCATCAATCATTTCTATAATTGATTTGATAGATCCAGAAAAATTTGTTGATTTTTTTAAATCAACTATAATCCCTTTAATAATTCTAGAACCAAGAGGAACTTTAACCCTCATACCAATAGATAAGCGGTTTATTAGCTCATCGGGTACTTTATATGTAAACACCTGATAACTTGATATTGGGAATGATATATCAGCAAACATAGTCAAATAATTATCAAAAGATTAAATCCATAATTCCAAAAGATAAAGTAATGTCTTTGCTAATGTATAAATAATTATTGTAAAATTTTATGACAATAAAAAAACCCTTAAAGAATAGATTTTCTTTAAGGGTTAATCATTCTAGTATAGATTAAGCTTTAGGCTTGAATCACATAAACTTTTATATCCTGTTTTAATTCTTTGGATACATTTACTGTGACATCATATATGCCGAGAGCCTTTATAGGCTCAGGTAAAATGATAGATTGACGATCTACTTCGATCCCTTTACCTATAATGGCTTTATGAATATCCTTATTTGTAACAGACCCAAAAAGTTTATCTTCACTACCTACCTTAACTTCAATTGTAATTTCAGTTTTCTTTAATTTTTTTACTGTATCCTCATAAACTTTAGCATCACGTAAAGCTCTGGCTTTTATTGCTGTTTTTTTCTCATTCACTAATGCCCTATTTCTTTTTGAGGATCTAACTGCTAATCCTCTGGAAAATAAATAATTCCTAGCATATCCAGGTTTTACTTTTACTATTTCCCCGGCATTACCAAGCGATTCTACATCTTGAAGTAAAATAATATCCATAATTAACTCTCAGTACTAACATTATTAAATGGCATTAATGCAATATTCCGTGCTCGTTTAATGGCACGCACTAATTTTCTGTGCATTTTTGCACTAGTTCCAGTTACACGTCGTGGCATAATTTTACCTTGATCTGTAACAAAACGCTTTAAAAGTTTTATATCTTTATAATCAACTTCAGTTATCGCGTTTTCTTTGAAATAACAATATTTTCTTCTGCTTTGAAAAGCCATAATCTACTTCTCCTCTTCTTTGGCTGATTCTTGTTTAGTATCTTCTTCAG
>CAYRYZ010000051.1:4666-9575 GCA_964428745.1 uncultured bacterium
AGTCTCTTCCTTGACTTCTTCTTCAATTAATGCATCTTTATTATTTACTGCCTTTTTTGGCAAATCATTATCTTTAGATGAACTATCATCACGCTTACTTTCATCTTCATTATGAATTTGCGGTTTTTTACCTAAAACAACTGTTTGATTCCGAAGAATATCATTTTGTAAAATCATAAATCTATCAAATTCTTTTAATTTTTCAATTGATTTGCATTCGAAATGCAACAAAATAAATGAACCATATTTATGTTTTTGTATGGAATATGCTAATCGCTTTTTACCCCAAATACGATGATTAATTATTTTGAGCCCATAGTCACTACATTTCTCAGATACCATCTTCATAGTTTCATCTATACGACTATCTTCATAGTTTGGATTAATAATATATAAACTTTCGTAATACCTCATTTAAGTAACTCCTGAATAATTATGCAATCAATGGTGCTATCACCAAAGAGACCACAGACATTAGTTTAATTAAAATATTTAGCGATGGCCCTGAAGTATCTTTAAATGGATCACCAACAGTATCTCCAACAACTGCGGCTTTATGTGCATCAGATCCTTTAGTTACTGATTGCCCATCAATTTCCATACCTTCTTCGATCATCTTTTTAGCATTATCCCATGCTCCACCTGCATTAGATTGAAAAATGGCCATTAATACACCTGATACAGTTACACCGGCAAGCAATCCACCAAGCGTTTCAGCGCCAAAAGTAAATCCAACTACTACAGGTGAAAGTATTGCAAGGACTCCTGGTAGAACCATCTCTTTTATTGCTGAAGTTGTTGAGATTTCAACACATTTACCATATTCAGCTTTGCCATCAGCTGCATCAAATATTTTTTTATCATCTTCTGACCATTCTTCGTCTTCACCATATTTTTTCATTACTGCAAGAGCTGCTGATAATTCTGGAATAGATTTAAATTGGCGCCGCACTTCTTCAATCATTGCCATTGCAGCACGACCGACTGCGCCCATAGCCATTGATGAAAACAGAAAAGGTAACATACCTCCTACAAAAAGACCTGCCATTACCTTTGGGTTAGCAATATCAATTTTAGTTATTCCAGTTTGAACCATATACGCCGCAAATAAAGCAAGAGCAGTAAAAGCTGCAGAGCCTATGGCAAATCCTTTACCAATGGCAGCAGTAGTATTGCCCACGGCATCTAATTTATCAGTTCGTTCACGCACTTCACTGGGTAAGTCTGCCATTTCAGCTATCCCACCAGCATTATCAGAAATAGGACCATAAGCATCTACAGCTAATTGTATACCAGTGTTAGCAAGCATGCCTAATGCTGCAATTGCAATTCCATATAAACCTGCAAAATGGTAAGCACCCATAATCCCAGAAGCAATAATGATTGTAGGTAACGCAGTAGACTGCATACCTACTCCTAATCCAGCAATAATATTTGTTGCTGGACCAGTCAAGGACTGTCGGGTTATTGAATTTGTTGGTCCCGTATTAGTCCCTGTATAATGTTCTGTTATAATGCCTATACCTAATCCGGCAACAAGACCAATTGTTGAAGCCCAAAAAACACCCATATTAGTGTAAACCATATCATTTAAAACAAATGATTCGGGTAATAACCCAGAAATTAGAAAATACATTACTCCAACCATAACTACTGCAGAGCCAAATTCGCCAATATTTAATGCTTTTTGAGGATTGCCACCTTCTTTGACAGATACCATAAATGTACCAAAGATAGAAACAATTATTCCTGAGGCGGCAATTGTCAATGGTAAGGTGATAAAATTAACATCAAAAACACCCGAAGAAAGTATACTAGCTCCCAAAACCATCGAGCCAATAATAGACCCAACGTAAGATTCAAATAAATCAGCACCCATTCCAGCTACATCACCAACATTATCGCCAACATTATCAGCAATAGTTGCTGGATTAAGAGGGTGATCTTCGGGTATACCCGCTTCAACTTTACCTACTAGGTCTGCTCCTACATCTGCAGCTTTCGTATAAATACCTCCTCCGACACGCGCAAAAAGAGCAATCGAAGATGCTCCCAATGAAAAACCAGATAGCACTGTAAGAATACGTCCATAGTTAGAATCAAAATATGATTGATAAAAAATAAATAATATTCCTAGGCCGAGAACTCCTAAACCAACAACAGATAAACCCATAACTGATCCGCCAGTAAACGCGACATTTAAAGCAGGAGCAAGACCTGTTCTTGCAGCATGTGTTGTACGGTTATTTGCTTTTGTAGCTACCCTCATTCCAAGAAATCCTGCCAATCCAGATGTCAAGGCTCCAGTAATAAAGGACAAAGAGACCAACGCACTAGAACTAGTATTTCCTTTATTTGCAAATCCAAGTATAACTGCAACGATAATAACAAATATAGTTAATACACGATACTCTGCTTTTAAAAATGACATTGCACCTTCAGCTATATTCGCGCCAATCTGTTCCATTTTTTCAGTCCCCTGGTCCTGCTTTGAAATCCAACTAGTTTTCCAAAAAGCAAATAACATTGCAAGCACTCCAGAGCCTATAACTAGTAATTCAAATGAAATCATTAATTTATTTTCTCCCGTTCTTTATTCATTTATGCATTAAAATTATTCATGGTTTTAACCATTCCACTATGGATAATTGATTCTACAGCATCAGCTGTTTTTATTATCATTTCATTTGCCAATATTTGATCCTTTTTATTAAAGGATTTCAAAACATAATTTTCTGCAGGCCGCAATTTATCATCTGTTGCGATGCCAAATCTAATCCTTGGGAATTTGTTATTACCTAAGTGATAAATAACAGATTCCATACCTCTATGACACCCATCTCCACCTTTTGGGCGGATTCTTATCTTACCCAATGGAAGATCTACATCATCAACAATTAGATACAATTCAGATAAATTTATATTCCAATTCTTCAAAATATCTTTCGCAACAATTCCAGCCTTATTCATTCCCGTTGTTGGCTTAACTAACAAAATATCCCATGATTTTTTTTCCACAAATAAATATTCGCCCTTACCAGGTTTAAAGCCTGCCTTCCATCTACGAGATAATTCATCAACAACCCAAAATCCGACATTATGTTTTGTATTTTCATATTTATTTTCTGAATTACCTAAACCAATAAATGAAATCATTTCTCTATTCAGGATTTATCCTGAGAATCACCTTTCTGCTCTTTTGAATCTCCTTCTTTAGGAGATCCTTCTTCTTTTGAATCTCCATCTTTAGTGCCTTCAGTTCCCTCTTCACCCTCAGCTCCTTCTTCTCCTTCTTCTCCTTCTTCACCCTCTTCAAGTTCTTCAACTTCAGGTTCAATTTCAGCTTTAGGAGGATTACACGTTGCAATTGTTGTGTCTTCTGGCGAAATCAATGATACATCATCAGGTAATGTTAAATCTTTAGCCATAATAACTTCATTTAACTCTAAATCAGATATGTCAACTAAAATACTTTCAGGTACATCGGTTGGAAAACACTCTATATCAATTGCACTGCTAACTTGAGTTACAATGCCACCTTCAACCGAACCTACTGCAGTACCTTCAAAAACTAAGGGTAGCGAAAATGTCATTTTTTCAGCTCTGCGAACCCGCATAAGATCAAGATGAATTATTTGTTCTGTCACGGGATTATACTGTGCATCTTTTATCATTACATAAATGGTTTCATTATTAATTGATACTTCAAACACGTGCTGCCCAGATTGAATTGCTCGATGTAATTCTTTTTGATCAATTAATAAATTTTTATTGCTCTCTCCTTTGTAGTAGTAGTTTATCGGAATTTTTCCCATTCTTCTCATAGATCGAGAAGAACTACTACCAATTTCTAATCGGTCTTGTATTTGTAGTTTATAATAAGATGCCATTATATATACCTTTAATTAAAATTCAAATAAAGCACTAACAGATTCCCCATCAAAAACACGTTGAATTGCTTCAGCAAATACATCTGCTACAGTTACAATTTTCATATTATCTAATATTTTATCTTCTGATATAGAAACAGTGTCAGTAAAAATTAGTTGTTTAATCGGAGAATTTTTTATTCTATCAATAGCTGGGCCAGATAATACGCCATGTGTGGCAATAGCAATTACACTATTTGCTCCATTCTCTTTGGCCGTATTAGCAGCATTAACCGTAGTCCCAGCTGTATCAATCATATCATCAATAATTAATACATCCTTACCATCTAAATCTCCTATTAGGTGAACAACTTCAGCCTTATTAGGAGCATAACGCCTTTTATCAATCAAAGCAAAATGCATTCCCAAACGTTTAGCATATGCTTGGCTCATTCGAGCAGAACCAACATCTGGAGATAAAACCGTAGAATTTTTTGGATCTAAATTTATAGCTTTAATTGAATCTAACAGCACCATACGGCTATATAAATGATCAAAAGGAATAGTTGCAAATCCTTGAATTTGAGTGGAATGTAAATCCATAGTTATAATTCTATCAGCCCCAGTTGCAGTAATCAAATCTACCATAACACGGGAAGAAATTGGAACTCTGGGATTATCTTTACGATCTTGACGACCATATCCAAAATACGGTATTACGGCTGTTACAGTTTTAGCAGAAGCTCGGACGGCTGCATCAATAGTTAGAACCAATTCAATAATGTTGTCACCAGGGCTATTTGTTGGTTGTATAATAAACACATCAGTTCCGCGAATATTTTCTTCAAACTTTACCCATAATTCACCATCTGAAAATGTCTTAATTGATAATTTACCTAGATCTTGGCCTAAAGATTTTGCAATCTTTTCAGCAAGAACTGGGTTACTGCGACCGGAAAATATCTTTAGTTTTTTATCCATAATGCTGGGGCGTAGGGACTCGAACCCCAACTGCCGGGACCAAAACCCGGTGTCCTACC
>CAYRYZ010000052.1:0-9434 GCA_964428745.1 uncultured bacterium
CAGAGGTAAAAGAATTAGATAGGTTTTATAAAGCAGAAGGATATCACCAAGACTACTTTGATAATAATCCTAATGCACCGTATTGTACGTTTATAATTGCACCAAAAATCAATAAGCTGCGTAAAAAAGGGACTATCTGGAATGATCAATAATTGGAGATAATTAAAACATCCCGTTTAATAGTATCCGAATTAACTATTGAAGATGCTAATTTTATCTTCAAATTATATAATGACCGGGACTTTATCAGACATATAGGTGATAGAGGAATTGCTTCAATTCAAGATGCAGAAAGTTTTATTTTACAAGGTCCTATAAATAGTTATAAGATAAATAATTATGGCCTTTGCCTTATCTCATTATTAGATAAAGAACCTATAGGAATCTGCGGTTTATTAAAGAGAGATAAGCTTGATTCACCCGATATTGGTTTCGCAATACTCCCAAATTTCCGAAGACAAGGATATGCACTTGAAGCATCAAGAGCTATACTTAATGATGCTAGAGAAAGACTACAACTAATAAAAATACTTGCTATTACGTCTTCTGAAAATATTGCTTCTATTGAACTATTATTAAAATTAGGAATGGTCTATAAAAAAATGATGAAAATAGATTCAGATAGCAAACCCGTTCAATTATATAGTATTCAGTTTAATTGAAAATCCTTCATTGCCTGAATTAAAGCACCCACACCTTCTTCAGGCATTGCATTGTAGATAGAAGCTCTGAAACCTCCGACAGAGCGATGACCTTTTAAAGTTTGCAATCCACGTTGATTACAGTAAGATAAAAAACTTGATTCATCACCTTCCTCAGCAAAAACAAAAGGAACATTCATCATTGATCGATTTTCAACTTTAACTGGACTTCTAAATAATACATTATTATCTATTTCATCATAAAGTTTTTGAGCCTTCAATTTATTTTTTTTCTCAATATAATCAATTCCACCAAGACTCTTTAACCAAGTTAAAGTTCGATTGACAGCATAAATAGACATTACTGGAGGCGTGTTAAACATGGACCCCTTATCAATATGGGTTCTATAATTCATCATGGTTGGTATTTTTCTGTCAACTTTATCTAATATATCATCACGTATAATTACCATTGTCACCCCGGCTGGACCCATATTTTTTTGAGCACCAGCATATATTAATCCAAACTGCGATATATCAATTGGTCGACTAAAAATATCAGAAGACATATCTGCAACCAAATATCCATTTGAGTTAATTGGTTTTGGAAAATCATGCCACTGTGTTCCATAAATAGTATTATTACTGGTTATATGTAGATAAATCGCATCTTCACTTTGAGTAAGATCTTTAGGAATATGATCATAGATAGATTCTTTAGATGAGCAAGCTACATTCACTTTACCATACAAAAGAGCTTCTTTGATTGCTTTTGTTGACCATGCACCTGTATCAGTATAATCAGCTGTCATATTGTCGTTCAGTAGATTGATTGGTACCATTGAAAATTGAAGTGATGCGCCCCCTTGTAAAAATAATACATGGTATCCATCTGGTACATTCAATAATTCTCGAGTTAAATACTCTGTCTCATAAACCATATCCATAACTGGTTTTGACCTATGGCTCATTTCCATCAAACTTAAGCCATGCCCATCATAATTTTTTGAGGCTTCAGACACAGCTGCTAGAACTGAAACGTCTAACATTGCTGGGCCTGCACTAAAATTGTATATTTTTGACATTAAATGCTTTGGATAAGGGTATATAAATTATATCTATAATCCACTTAACTAAAACAAAAAACCCCCAATAATGGGGGCTTTTTTAACAATTAAAATAAATTAAAATCGCCGTTTGCCTTTTTGTTTTCCACCACGCATCGGAGGTCTATAACTTTCTTTCATTCTTCTTTGCATTTGTTGCTTTACAGTCGGTTCAAACATTAAAAGTTTTACTTGCTGAGTTGGGTCCAATATATCACCTGATTTTTTAATAAAATTAATTCTACCTTTGGTCTTTTTCTCTTCAAAGGATTTTATATTGCCTAATAGCTTATTAACATCAGACTTGGAAACTTTCTCACCTTTTTTCACTTTAGTAAAAGTAGGATTAAATAATTCCTTTTCCTCTTTACGAATTTCCATCAGTTCTTTCTGATGTACGCGCATTGCAGGGAAAAACTTTTCTGCCTGATCTTCTGAAAGTTCCAAATGGTCGGTCAATTTCCAGATCATCATCATTTCGAATCTTTCACTATATTGGCCACCTGGTCCTTTTGGTTTCCCAGGTTGAGCCAATAATAGTCCTGTGGCAATTAAAAAGATTGATAGTATAACATTTTTTTTCATTCTACACCTCTATTATTCATAGCAATGACAGGTTCATATTGGATTTCATCCAAAAACATTATGGTTTCCCAAATATCATCGCTTGTATCTACTAAGTAGGAAGCAATGTCATAAACATACGCCTCTGTTTCTGAATCCATTACTTCTAACGGTTGGAGATCATTGGACGCATAAACAGCAAAATCATCAGTTAGCTGACTCATTGATGCAAATCCGAATATGGTCAAAAATGCAGCTGCCGATACTCCATTAAGAAAACCGATTTTTTTTGCAATTCGACGCTTACGCTCAGCATGCAAATTATTTATAAAATCATCCGTATCTATAGTTTGATCTTGAGATAGGATAATATTTTTTAATTCTTTTTCAATATTCATAATTCAATTCTCTAATTGATCTTTCAAAGCTTTTACCGCATGATGATAATTCACTTTAGCTGAATTTTCACTAATTCCCATGACCTTAGCAATATCTTTATATGGCATTTCATCAGAAATCCTCATAGTTACAACCATTCTCTGCCTAGGGGGTAACTTTGAAACTGCATTCCATAATTCTTTACGTTTCCATTCATCTTCATTTGTGGTATCCATATAGACTGGTTCAGGTGCTTGGTCCAAATGGAGTAAATTGCGCCACTTGTTCCTTTTGAAGTAAGTATTCGACATATTAATGTTTGCGCGATAAAGATATGTTTTAAACTTTGACTGAAATCTAAATTTTTTAAGAGCCTTATACATTTTGATAAAAACATCCTGCGCTAAATCCTCTGCTTCAATTGGATCTGATGTGAACTTGATAAAAAAACCATATGTCTCTGGTAGATGGCGTTTAACCAATTCATTAAACGCTTCTTCGCTTCCATTTTGAAATTTTTTGATAAGTTCTTCATCTGTTCTCATGCATATACCTATTTAGACAATAAAACGATTAAAAAGTTAAAATGTTCATGTAAAAAAAAAGGCTACCTCAAATAATTGAAATAGCCTCAATTCAAAATTAACTATAAAGTTAAATTATTTCTTACCGCCACCGTTGCCACGATTGCCTTTATCATCTCCTTTTTGGCCACAGTGTTTTGAATATTGCATGCTCAATGCAGTATAAATTTTAATTGTTTCAACTTGTTTATCATTAAACAGTGCTTCAATTTTACTGTTTCTATCAGCAATTAATTGTGTAAGTGCTTCCTTTAGGTCTTCCCTATCCATCTCCTCAGCTTTTGCTTTTTCCATTAGCGCTTTTTGTGCCTCAGCAGATTCTTTATTTATTGTTTCTAAGGAAGTTTCTTGTTCTGAGCTCATTTCTAAAGCACCTACCATGGCATCATGAGCTGCTTGTCTCATTGCATCCATTTTTTGTTTCATTTCTGCAAGCATAGCATCAATTGCAGCCTTCTGATCATCGGTTAACAATGCGTCAATTTCTGCGTCCATAGATGTTTCTAGGGCTTCTAACTCTGCTTTTGCAGCATCTCTATCTAGAGTACCATCTTTCACCTTATTCATTACTGCTGACATTTGAGTTCTATAAGATTCTAGTATGGTTCGAAGAGTCTCTTTTTGGGCGTCATCTAAAACCGTATATAACATTTTTATATCGGCTCCACCACGATTAGGACCTCCAGGTCTATCACCACCTCTCTTATCCATATTTGCCCCGTATAAATAAGGAACTAGCTGGTCATCCATCCATCCAAAAAGTCTCTGTTTTTCATCATCAGAAAGCTCAGCCTGCAATTCTGCAGCCACTTTCCATAAAAATCCAGGGTCACGACGATGTTTTCCATCTTTTCCATGTCGATTAAGAGCATCATTGAAAGCATTAATGCTACTTTTGCTTAAACCAATATCAGCATCTAATCCGTCAGACAAGGCCTGAAGTTCAGGGTCTTCAACAAAGATATCTTCTTTCATTAATTTTTCACAACCAATCGTTGCAAACAATACCAATAAAAGAAATAATGATAATTTTTTCATAGTTGTTCCTATAATTATAGAAGTTTCTCTTCAATATATTTAGACACTGAAGATACTCAAAAAGTTAAAAAGAAAAAAAGGGCCGAACTATATAATTAGCTCAGCCCTTATTAATGTTGATTTAAAGGTTAGGGTCTAATCTTAACCTTTATTGCTCTTACTTCCGCCTCTTCCTTTTTTTCCCTTTTTACTTTTGTGTTTTTTCTTTCGTAATGAAAGAGCTTTATGAATTTTAATAATCTCTAATTGGCTATCATCAAAGATGCTTGCCATTTTTTCATTTTTTGCAGCAAAGATATTTTTTAATCCTTCTCTTAGTGTATCTTTGTCGATATCACCATTTTTTGATTTTTCAAATAGAGCTTTAGCTGCATCTCTTGCTTCCTGATGAGCTGCATCAAATGCAGTTAATTGATCAGTCGTCATTCCAAGCACGGCTACCTTTACAGCTTTGGTTGAATCTCGATAAGCCTTTCGTTTTTCTTTACGATCAGTTTTATTTTGCTCAAGTTGAGCTTTTTGTTCATCCGTAAGGAGTGCATCGATCTCAGCTTTCATTGCTTCCTTTAAAGCATCCTTTTGGGCTTTAGCATCTTCCTTAGAAAGTGTGCCGTCTTTAACCTGACCTTGAATTGTTTTAAATTTTTCTTTATATGCAACCTTTATAGCTTTGAAGGTTACTTTTTGGTCATCTGTTAATACTTTTTTAATACCGTCAAAATAACTAGAGCCTTTTTTCCCTTTGCTACCTTTTCCTTTTTTACCTTTTAAGGTTTTCAAGCTACCAAATAATGGGATTTCTTTTTCTTCCATTTTTTCAAAGAGACGGGCTTTTTCTTCTTCGGATAATTTATCAGCTAGTTCGCCAGCAACTTTCCATAGGAATCCTGGCTCTCGATGTTTCCCTCCGCTCCCATGTCGATTTAGAACATCATTGACTGCACTGGCAGATGTTTCACTTAGTCCCAGATCGGAGGCTAATTCGGAGGAAAAGTCTTGTAATTCTGAATTATCTAGTTCAACTCGATTATCTAACATTGGGTTATCACAGCCAATAGCCATTAGTAATAAAGTTGAGATTGGCAAGATTAGTTTTTTCATGATTTATGTCCTTTTTTCCAATTTTATTGATTTGTTCATTTAGCCAATTAGATAATTAATACTTCTAAAAGTTAAAAAACTTAACAAATAAGTTTTGAAATACGACGAAATATTTTTTATCAAATAACTATTTCACTAACTTCTATAATGCCATACTCCAATGGAAAGTTTAAAGCAAGTCCAAACCAAGATAAGGCTATCAATCACTCCCCTTCACCATTAATGATCTTAGCTGGTGCAGGTACAGGAAAAACTGCAACATTATTACATCGCATTCGACATCTCATAATTTCAGAATCTGTTCAAGCAAAAAATGTTGTGTTATTAACATTTACTGAGAAAGCAACTGCTGAAGCTCAAAATACTTTAAAATCCATTATGGGAGATCCGGCGGATTCCATTTTTGTAGGTACCTTTCATAGCTTTTGCCATTCCATCATGAGGCGATTTGGACCTGAGAATCGACTGAATGATGTACTGTGGGATAATAATGATGCTCTATATTATCTTATCAATCATTTTGATGATATGGATTTTATCAGATCAAGAGTCTTCTCTGAAAACCCTATGAGCACAATACAAAATTCTTTTATTCCTTTTTTTGGACGCGTGAGTGACGAACTTCTATCTATAAATGAACTTGAGAAAAAAATAAATAATTTTGATGATTCTCAAGATTGGATCAATAATAACTTCCCAGGAATCCATCCTTACAATACAAAGTTTGATGATATACCTTTCCAATTAAGAGATTTGGTCAATGCTTATTCCTTTTATAAAAAAGGGAAAGTGGATCAACAAGCACTAGATTTTGGAGATATGATTGTTGGTTGTTACGAATTGCTCAATGATAATGAATCAGTATTAAAAAAAGTTCGAAAAGAGTTTAAACATATTTTTATCGATGAATACCAGGATAATAATTACGCTCTGAACAAAATTGTAAATCTCATAATGACTGAGAACCCTAGTATCACAGTTGTAGGAGATGAAGATCAATGTATATACTCCTTCCGCGGAGCAAATTATTACAATATTTCAGACTTCAGAAATCGGTATAAATTTCATTCAAATTATGCTGAAATCACTCTATCTGAAAATAGACGTTCAACACAACAGATTCTTGACATGGCTAATGATACTATTAATCATAATCCAAATAGAACACCAAAAATTTTGAAATGTCCTGAGGGCAATGTCAAAACTGGGTTAAACCCTTTATGGATTCAAGCAAACAAACAAGAAACACTTGAAAAATTACCAACTCTGATACACTCACTCATCAATAATGGAGATGCTTTATATGGTGATATTGCTGTTATTTGCCGTGGATGGGGAAATGTTACAGCTGTTTCTGATTCAATGCAAAAAGCTGCTATTCCTGTTGATGTTCATATTGAAAAGTTCTTTGATGTACCTATAGTTAAAAATGTCTTATCATGGGGACATCTAGTTATTAAAGATCATAAAGCTGATATTGCACTTTATAGGATTCTTAAGCAACAATGTGGCAAACAATGGACAACAAGATTCTTTAAATCACTTGAAAGGACATCTATAGATGATAAACTTGTTCATCTAGAAAAACTGCAATCTGATTCAACCGATATTGCATTTGTACTCAAATCATTTTCTACTCTTCAAAAATCCCATAACAAAACACTCAAGGCGGATGAAATGGTCTGGCAAATCCTCAAAGTATTAAAATCTTCACCATTTATCAAAGCTTTACGTAGTCAGTATCGATATTCTCATCGATTGAACTTAGCTAATGCAGGTAAAGTGTTGGATCTTGCAGAAAAATTTGTAAATAAAGATCCAAATGGAGAATTAAACAAATGGCTAAGATTTATGGATATTATGGCTTTAGATAAAAACCAAAGTGCAGCCCAACCTGAGATTGATAATAAAAATCTCGCTGTACAAGTCATGTCTATCCATCAAAGTAAAGGGTTACAATTTCCTATAGTAATAATACCATTCCTCTATAGTGGTAGTTTCCCAAGTAGATTAATTAAACCTAAGGTTATCGATCGCCTTCCAACGTCATGGACAGCTTGGGGGAAAAATACTGACTTCGATTTTCGAGAGCTTCATATCCAAGAAGAGAGAAGGGTTTTTTATGTTGGTATTACAAGAGCTGAAAATCAATTATATTTGTTTGGACCAACCAAAACTCAATCCCTTTTCACTAAGGAATTAGAAAAAATAAATCCGCAACCCATGGAGATAAAAGAAATGGATAGCAATTCAGAAAAACAATTTTCGTTAAATGTAAGACAACAACAATTATTAGCTGATCTGAATCGCGAGATTGCTGCTAATCAAATTGACAATGCGCGAGATATTCTTGCTGAAATGGAAAACAATATAAGTATGATTAATTCAGCAACCTTTGATAAGGAACCAACAAGTGATTCTACTCTCAATCTTTCATCAAGTAAGATTAACACTTATAATTCCTGCTCATACAAGTATAGGCTCAAATACATAGATAAAGTGCCTGAACAAAAGACTCGAGCTAGTTCAGAGTTTGGATTAATAATTCATGCCATTTTAGAAGAATATCACAGTCTAACTAAAGATAAACAAACCAAAGATGAGTTATTAGGCTTACTAGAAAAATATTGGCGTGAAGATTCTTTTGAATATCGTTTGCGGGCTGATGAATTCAAAAAACAAGGGGAAGAAGTTTTATCTGACTACTTCCAATTTATAAGCGAAAATCCACCAGATGTTGCTGATGTTGAAAAACACTTCTCTTATAGAATGAAAGATATTAATGTAAATATCTCTGGAAAAATTGATCGTATTGATAGGGTGGGTGACTCACTAAATATTATTGATTATAAAACCAGTCGAAAAAAAGAAAAAGCTAAAAACAATATTCAATTAGCATTGTATATCCAAGCAATCAACAATGGCGCCTTAACTGATATATCTGGCTCAGCAGGGACTGCTATTCTTCATTATTTAAGATTTGGCGATGACCCTATTTCATCGCATCAATTTTCCGAAAATGAGTTAGAAGAATACAGTGAGAAAATTCGCAAGGTTGCTGAGGGGATAAGATCAAAAACTTTTGAAACGAAAAAATCAGACTTTAATTGCAAAAACTGTGATTATAAGGAGTTTCTTTGCCCGGCCTGGGAAGAATAACTAATTCTTTTTCAGATATTTATTCATTTGTTCTTCTGTCATAATACACCGAAACCCAGTATGCTCTAAACTTGTATCGGGACTTGTTTTCATTCTAGCTGTAGGACGATAACCCGCGCAGTATTGATCATTACACAAAAAAGACCCGCCACGTGTAACCCGTTTAGGTACTGTAGGTTCTAATGGATCATAACTTGAATTTGGCCCAAGTGGGTTTTGTCTATGATTTTTCATTGAATATGTATTTGGACGATACCAATCTCTAACCCATTCCCATACATTTCCTGCCATATCATACAATCCGATATTATTTGGCTTATAATATTTAACAGGATTTGTTTTCAAATGTCCATCGGTACGATTATTACTGATTGGAAAAATGCCTTGCCAAATATTTATCTGACGGCGATTTGATACACCTCCTAATTTTGCAGCATATTCCCACTGAGCTTCCGTTGGCAATTCCATATTTAACCACAATGAATATTCCTGAGCATCATACCATGAGACATGAACTACAGGATGATTACCCAATCCATCTATTGATGAGTCTTTGCCCCTTGGATTTTTCCAACTAATCTGAGGAGACCATTTCCACCAATCAATACTAGAATTCGGATGAGCGGGTTGATCACTATTAATAAATGTGAGTGATCCAGGAACCAATAATTCTTTTGGAGGTGGTGGTGTATTTTTTGGTAATTGTGACATAATATCATCTAATGATGGAGCTACTTCTGCTGTTGTAACATATTTGGTTTCCTTAACAAACGCTTCAAATTGATTATTTGTAATTGCAGTTTCAGAAATCCAAAACCCATCTAATTCAACTTTATGTATTGGCATCTCATCATTCTTTGCCA
>CAYRYZ010000053.1:0-9358 GCA_964428745.1 uncultured bacterium
GGAAATGTGACATCTTATTTAGCTCCGATCATGGCAGCTATTTATTTTCTAGCTGCTCTTCTGATCTTACTTTATAATATAGCTGAAATACCTTCTAGCTTCGGTAAAATTATATCTATGGCATTTAACCCACCTGCAGCGGTTGGTGGCGTTGCGGGAGGCACATTGCTTATGATTATGAATACAATGCTATGGGGCGTCAAGCGTGGCCTTTATTCAAATGAAGCTGGGCAAGGTAGTGCTCCTATTGCACATTCCACTGCAAAAACAGAGTTTCCAGTTCGAGAAGGTGTTGTTGCGCTATTAGAACCTTTTATTGATACAATAATAATTTGCACATTAACGGGACTTACGATTATTGTAACTGGAACATGGCAACATACTGAATTTTACGCAACTCGCATTGATCCTACTTTTGCAGGTGAAATGCTCAATGGCAGCCTATTAACATCTCTAGCTTTTAAAGAGGGTTTAAGTTGGATATTCCCCTATGGAGATAAAATAATTACTTTAGGTGTATTACTTTTCGCTATATCTACTGTAATTAGTTGGTCATTCTATGGTGATCGTGCAACAGAATACTTATTTGGTGAAACAGCTATACCTGTATATCGCACGTTTTATATTTTATTTGTATTTATTGGTGCGATAGCAAGCCTAGAAGCGATATGGGCATTTGGAGATGCCGCTTTAGGTTTTATGACATTTCCAAACTTAATATCAATCATTTTACTCTCTGGTGGACTCAAAAAAATGACGAATTCCTACTTTGAGCTTGATCATAAAACTTTTAAATAAAATCATGTGACCTATCTAGGTCTCTTTAAGTTTTATTAAACAACTTATTGACATAGCTGAATCGTCTGCAATATCTGCTTCCAAAGTGATATTGGAATCAACAAATGATATTCAAGTTGATTATAAAGGCACTACAGATCTAGTCACTAATATTGACAGAGAAGTTGAAAGTTTAATTATTGAAAAAATTAATAGCCACTTTCCTGATCATACAATTTTAGCAGAAGAAAGTGGTTTAAATCAAAAAGCTCCAGATTATTTATGGGTGATAGACCCTTTAGATGGAACAACAAACTTTGTACACGGATACCCATCCTTTGGAGTTTCTATAGGATTATTAATAAAAGGAATACCCTCGCTCGGCGTAGTAATGGAATTGCCTTCAAAAAATCTATATAGCGCATATAAAGGAAATGGCGCATATAAAAATGGTAAGCCTATAAATGTTTCAAAAAATTCAAATATAACTAAATGTCTACTCGCGACAGGATTCCCTTATGATCACGGTGAAAGATGGAAAGCAAATATGAGATTATTTGAATTTTTTACTGATAAAACTCAAGGTGTTAGAAGATTAGGGGCTGCTTCTGTTGATCTCTGCCATTTGGCTTGTGGTTATATTGATGGTTTTTGGGAATTAGATTTGAAACCGTGGGATACGGCTGCGGGAATTGTTATTGTGAGTGAATCAGGCGGGAAAATCTCTAAAATGGATAGTAACAAGTATAGTATATATGATAATCAAATTCTAGCATCTAACGGAATTATTCACGACGATTTATCATCAAAAATATTGTCAATTACTAATACTTTTAACCTTTAAAGAATTTATTAATTTTTCACAATACCCAATTTCGACGTCATCATCTTTATTTAAAATACCGACACCACTAGGCGTACCCGTAAAAATTAAATCCCCTACCATAAGTGGTATTTTGTTTGATAAATAGTGAATTTGATCTTGAAAAGAGAATAACATATTCTCATAATTACTCTCCTGACGTGTTTTACCATTAATTTTTATCCAAAAATTATCAGAAATCTCTTCATCTATAAATTCTGAAACCACTGCAGATCCTGAAAAAGATTTCGAAAGCAACCACGGTAATTGCTTTTCTTTGAGCATATTTTGAAAATTTCTATCTGTTAAATCGATTCCTATTGTAAAGCCATTAATAAAAGATAACGAATCACCTACCGATTGACTTACGCCACTTTTTCCAATCAATAGTACAATTTCCACTTCATAATGAATTTCTCTATTAACAGGTAAATATATTGTGTCGCTTATATTTAATGATGGAAGAGATTTTTGAAAAAAAAATGGTTCATTAGGTACTGAATGATTTAATTCTTTCGCATGCTCAACATAATTTCTTCCAATACAATAAATATTGCGTACAAGCACTTCTTCCCCTGTTGCTTTTCTTACATGATACTCTTTCAAATCAAACCCCATTCAACATAAAGACCATTTATATTATCCCACTCAAACCCTTTTCTTAGCAAATAATTATTTAATCGAGAAAGATCCGATTTATTCATTTGAGTATTTTTCTTTATTTTTTTTCGTTTTAAATGAAAAGTTATTAGATCATTAATTTTATATTTTTTATAAACAGACTCTATAAGTTCATCTACAAAATCGGGAGAAAGTTGATGGGGAAATAATTCTGATTTTATGGCCTTAGGCCCGATTTTTTTGTTTTTTATTTTTTCTTTTACAAATGCTTTACCAAATTCAACATCATTTAAATAATTAAGCTTAGTTAGCTTATCAATCACTTGGTCAACCTCAATTTGTGAAAAAGACTTCTCTTTTAACCGTTTTCGCATTTCTGCAATACTTCTCATGCGAAAAGATAAAAGTTTAAATGCTGCATCTTTTGCTTCTTGTAATCGCATTTTATCATCATAATCCTCAATTTCATCTACTGTGACAGTTTCTCCAACATGGAAAGGGTTTAAAATAAAAGCGTCCTCAGGTACTCTAAAGACGCTTTTATCATCCAATTTTACTATAATTCGATCATTGTATCGATTTGATCGTTTAATGCTTAAAATCTTACGTTTTTTCATTCTCCATATCTATTCTTTTTCAACGCCAAGAAAGGATTGAACTTTATTAACAATCTCATCTCTATCTTTTTCATTATCAATAAGATATTGTTTCGCATTTTCACGACCTTGACCAATTTTCTTATCACCATAAGAGAACCAAGAGCCCATCTTTTGAATTATATCAGCCTGCAAAGCAAGATCTACAATGTCACCTTCATATGAGATTCCTTGATTATACATGATATCGAATTCAGTTTGTTTAAATGGTGGTGCAACCTTGTTTTTGACTACTTTCACACGTGTGCGATTTCCCGTTGCATCTTGTCCATCTTTGATGGTAGTTACTCGACGAATTTCCATACGAACTGAAGTATAAAATTTTAATGCACGGCCACCTGGTGTTGTTTCAGGATTTCCATAAACGACCCCAATTTTTTCCCGAATTTGATTAATGAAAATTACTGCAGTATTTGAGCGACTCACAGTTCCTGTTAATTTCCTAAGTGCTTGAGACATCAACCTAGCCTGTAATCCCACATGTGCATCACCCATTTCACCTTCAAGTTCTGCCCGAGGTACCAATGCTGCAACAGAGTCAATTACGATAATATCTAGCGCGCTACTCCTCACTAAGGTTTCAGTTATTTCTAGAGCTTGTTCTCCTGAATCAGGTTGAGAAACTAGTAACTCTTTAAGATTTACACCTAATTTATCTGCATAGTGGGAGTCCAATGCATGCTCTGCATCAATAAAAGCTGCGTATCCACCAGCTTTTTGCGCCTCTGCAACAATATGAAGAGCTAAAGTTGTTTTGCCAGATGATTCTGGTCCATAAATTTCAACAATTCTACCCTTTGGCACACCTCCTACCCCTAATGCAACATCTAAGGATAAACATCCTGTTGATATACTATTAGTTGACATTACAGGCTGATCTGAACCTAAACGCATTATTGATCCTTTACCAAACTGTCTATCTACTTGAGTAATTGCTAAATCTAAAGCTTTACTTTTCTTATCTGATGATGCCACAATAACGCTCCTAAATTGGATTTAAACTAATAAAACGAGTACTTAAAATAGTATATAAGAAACCATTTGGGAAGAGTTCACTACTAATAAATATATTTTTTTTACGCTAATTTTTTTAACTCTCTCGCAATCCTTTCAATAAGAAAAGTCTAATAATATTTAGTGCAGCTTGACTTGTCATTAGTTTGTTTGCTTTTCTATAAGGAGTAAAAGAAAATTTATATGTTTTTTCAAATTCGCCAGCAGAAATACCAACATATACTAATCCAACCGACTTTGATTTTGTTCCTCCTGAAGGGCCTGCTATACCTGTAGTAGAGATTCCTATATCTGATGAGAATTTTATTTTAGCCCCTCTTGCCATTTCCATAGCAACTTCATTACTAACTGCTCCATATAAACTAATAATATTTTTATCTACATTTAACACAGATGATTTTATTTCATTACTATATGCAACTACGCCACCATTAAAATATTTTGAACTTCCCGAAACATTTGTTAAACGATCACTGATTAGACCACCTGTACACGATTCTGCGGTAGAGACCGTCATATTTCTTGACAACAGAAGTTTTGAGACTACATCTTCTAATTCTATATCTAGTTCACTATAATGATATTTATTTATTATAGGCTTTATTTTATTTATAAATGAGGAATTACTATTTTTGCTATTGGATGAAATTCTTATATCTACTCCTGTAAATTTTGGTAAAAATGCTACTTCAATCTTTTGATGATCATTGATAAATGATTCAAGTTTTTCATAAAGAGCAGATTCCATAATCCCAGTTGTTCTTAATAATTTGACATTGTATGTAATATTAGATTTTTCTTGAATCCATGGTAATACATATTCATTCATCATCCCTTTCATTTCTGATGGGACTCCTGGCAATGCAAATAAAACAAAAGAAGTATTATTCAAATGTAACCCTCTAGCAGATCCTACTGGATTAGGAATAATATTTCCAATGGAAGGCTTCATTGCTTGATTTTTATTGATATGTGGGATTTTAAGATCGCGCTGTGCAAATTTATTAGTTAATAAATCCCAATAATCTGAATCAAATTCAGCTTTAACTTTAAAATAGTCAAATAAAACATTCGATGTTATATCATCATGTGTTGGACCCAATCCACCCGTACAAATAACTATATCAATTAATTTTGGCACATTGTTTAGTGCCTCAATTATATCATCTTTTGTATCACTTATAGTTGTATGCCAAAGGACATTCCCTCCATTAGAAATAACTTCACGTCCTATCCAACCAGCATTAGTATCTATCCTAGTTCCATTTAATAATTCAGCGCCAATTGTAATTAATCCTATTTTCATAAGATTGTAACATTAATAGCATACAGAAGTATATATGCCATTATACCAGCTATGACATCGTCCATCATGATACCCCAGCCTCCAGATAATTTCTCCATTGATCTCACTGGAAATGGTTTAAAAATATCAAAGATTCTAAAGAGAATTAGGCCAATAACTAATATTGATATATTTACTGGCATAAAAGTAAATGCGATCCATTGACCAACCCATTCATCAATAACTATACGAGATGGGTCTTTTTCTTTTGTATCGTTAATGATCTTTTCACAAGAAATGATTCCAATTGTAAACAATAATAAAGTTATAATTGGTAAGATAATTGGAGATACAGAATCAAAAAGAAAAAACCATGTTAGAGAAGCAATAAGGCTAGACCATGTACCTGGAGCTAAAGGAAGTTTACCAATATGAAATACAGTACCAATCCATTCAGCTGTCAAACGATTCATTGATCAGTTCATTATTTGTCTTATCGCTTTACGATTATCCTGTATATAAGAAAATCCAGTATAAATAGTAAATAAAGCAGTTAACAATGTTAGATAATAAATCAATTGATATTCTTTAATAAAATCAATGAAAAAATGAAAGAATGGTTCATTATAGCCTTTTATACTTAAGAATAATAAGGTAAAAATTATAATAGCAATTTGGACTAATGTTTTGGATTTAGCGATCTTACTTGTCATCATTGTAAAACCATTCCTTGTCATTATCAAACGTAGACCTGTTACAAATAAATCGCGAAAAATAATTAATCCAACCATCCAAAAATCGATGAGATTCATTATCGCAAATGAAATGAAGGCTGAAGAAACTAAAATTTTATCAGCTAAAGGATCAAGAAAGCGTCCTGCATCAGTTACGAGATTATTTTTTCTAGCATAATACCCATCATATGCATCAGTAACTGATGCAACAATAAATATTACTAAAGCCCAAAAATGAGCACCATCAAAATCTTCAAAAAGACAAATAATAAAAATCGGAGTGAGTAATATACGTGAAAAAGTTAAAATATTAGGTAATGACATCATATAGCAGTACGACCTTCAATTGCCCTTTGTATTGTAGCATCATCAATATATTCGAGATTAGCACCCATGGGAATACCCGTTGCCAAACGTGTTATATTGATTGACTTTTCATTTAGTAATTTAGCGATATAAAGTGATGTAGTCTCACCTTCAATGGATGAATTTGTAGCAATAATCACTTCATAGCCCGGCTTTAATCTATTAATTAATGTAGCGATATTTATATCTTCTGGACCAATCCCATCTAGAGGTGAAAGCAATCCACCTAGAACATGATAAAGGCCGTTAAAAATCCTATTTTTTTCTAAGGTATAGATATCTGCGGGGTCTTCTATAACGCAAATTAACGATGGATCTCTTTTAACATCTTTACATATTAGACATGGATTCTCTTCTGTTATTCCATGACAGATATTGCAAAACTTAATTTTGGATTTCATATCAATAATTGCTTTTGCTAAAGTTGATGCTTCCTCCGTAGATGACTTTAGAACATTAAAAGTCATTCGTTGGGCAGTCTTCCTTCCTATACCTGGAAAACGAGAAAATTCTTCAATTAATTTTTCGATTGTATCTGGGATTGAGCTCAATTACATACCCGGTAATTTCATACCACTTAACATACCGCCAGTGGCTGAATTCATTCTAGTTTGACTCTCGTCCTGAGCTTTAGTCAAAGCATTGTTAACTGCTGAAATAATTAAATCTTCAATTAAATCTTTTTCTTCATTTAAAATCTCATCTTGCAAATTCAAATTTAGAATTTCCATCTTTCCATTAACTGTAGCGTTAACAAGCCCGCCACCAGACTCTCCAGTAATCTTAAGGTCTTCAAGCTCATTTTGTACATTTTCCATTTGTTTTTGAACTTGTTGAGCTTGCTTAAGCATTTTTGACATATTACCTTTATTAAACATCGAAACTCCTATCTTAATATTTCGCCATCAAAAACTTCCAAAACCTTAGACACAACAGCGTCTTTACTGGTGGCAGCATCGTCTTTGTTCATCTTGGGATCATTATCTTTCAATTTATGACCAGCTTTATCTGATTCCATTAGTTTTGGTATTATCTTTAATGCCATATCATAATGTTCTTGAGCAAATTGATTTATTAGTTCTTGATTGTGTTCGAGGTTTCCAATACTAAATTTTGGTAAATCAAAAATATTAACTGTAAGTAAGTTTTCATTTAGCTCTAATGGTTCAGCATTATCTAATATTGCACCAATAGATGGCCTTTGTTTAGAAACTTTGTCAACGAAATCATCCCATTTCTCTTTGACAACATCTATATTAAGTGAATAATTTATTTTTTTCTCAACTTTATCATTGCTATCTATTGGAATATCAGAAATTTTCTTTGATTCATTATTATTAGACACTGTCAATTTTTCTTTACTCGAACTATTAGTTTTATTCTTTTGAATTATTTTTTTTTTGGGAACACTAGATGATAAATTAGATATTAATTCACTAATTGATAAAGCTGTATCCATTTCAATTAATTTCAAAGCTGTCATTTCAAAAACAATCATAGGTTGGCTAACTTGTTTTAAAGAATATTGCATATCATGTAATACTTTAGATATTCTTATTAAATCCTTACTATTATGATTTTTATATGTAGAAATATATCTATTTTTAGCCTCTTCATTAATATCAAGCAATAACTCTTCGCCTTTATCTACTGAACTAATTAATAGATTATTACAGTGTTTTATTAGCCCTTGGGATACATCCTGCAAAGATAGTCCTGCATTTTGTATTGATGAAATAACGCTCATCATTTTATTATAATCTTTTTCTACTATTGCATCAGTAAAATCAAAATATATTTCGTTTGGAATCAATCCAATTACAGTTGAAACATCTTCAATTGCTATCGATTCGCCAGAGTAAGCAATTACTTGATCAAGTAGACTTAAGGCGTCGCGCATACTGCCATCAGCTTTCTGACTAATTGACAATAATGATTCGTTATCTATAGCGATATTCTCTGATTTAAGTATAACGGATAATCTTTTAGATATTACTTCAGAAGTAATCCTGTTAAAATCAAAACGCTGACAGCGTGAAATAATTGTCGAAGGAACTTTATGAATATCTGTTGTAGCCAAAATAAATTTACCATGAGATGGTGGCTCCTCAAGTGTTCGGAGTAGTGCATTAAATGCTTGATTAGTTAACATATGGACTTCATCAATTATAAATACCTTATAATTTGATCCCATTGGAGTATATTTTATCTGTTCCCTTAAATTTCTAATCTCCTCGATTCCACGATTGGATGCTCCATCAATCTCTAGAACATCTAAATTTCTGCCATCTATGATTTCTTGACAAATATTGCATTGATTACAAGGAACACCGCTTTTAGTTTTTGGACAATTGAGCGCCTTTGATATGATACGTGCTGTGGTAGTTTTTCCAACGCCTCTAGGTCCTGTTAAAATGTACGCTTGAGCTACTCGATCTTTTTTGAATGCATTAATCAGGGTCTTGGTCAAATGATCTTGACCAACAACATCATCAAAAGCTTGAGGCCTCCATTTTAAAGATAGTACTTGATAGCTCATAATATTACAAAAATATATGGTCGTGCACTTAATTCGACAAAGCTGGTGTCAATAAACGAAGAACCAGTTAACTCCATTTCAAGATTTCTACGGCACATAATTCTGAGCACCTACCGCTGCTACCTTCCGGTCCTGACGGAGTTTAGTGTAAAACTATTGCGAAGAGTTGAAATTTCAACGCTACTTAATCCTAGTTTAGTGATCAGCACTTGCCTCCTAAAAGCATCAACCCTGCTATAGCGGATTGCAGGTTACAGGGCACCGCTAATTCCCCATCTAGCACGACCAAATTATTAATCAATTAGCTATTTAATCTATGCGGATTATTTAACGGGAAGCAAGACAAGAAGTGCGAAAAATTATAATAAAAACTTATTTCAATCTTTCTTTTTGCGCTTAAAAAATGAAAACCTTTTCTTTTTTGGCTCAGAAGCTTCAACATCAGAATCTTTATTTGATTTTTTGTTCTCATCATTGGTTGAGCTAGATACATCGCCACTAGTA
>CAYRYZ010000054.1:0-9112 GCA_964428745.1 uncultured bacterium
ATTGAAATGGTGAAATCATTACTTGGGAAAAAACCTATTTTTGGGATTTGCCTTGGACATCAAATTCTTTCTCTAGCTCTTGGAGCAAAAACGTTTAAGCTAAAATTTGGTCACCGTGGGATAAATCATCCAGTTAGAAATAATGAAACAAAGGTTATTGAGATTACAAGTCAAAATCACGGATTTGCTGTAGATTTAGATTCCTTACCTGATAACTTAGTCTCAACCCACATTAATTTAAATGATAATACCTCTGAAGGAATCAGGTGTAAAGATATCCCTGCATTTTCCGTGCAATATCATCCTGAATCAAGCCCTGGCCCTCATGATAGTCGATATTTATTTCAGCAATTCATAGATATGATGAAAACAAATAAATGAAAAATTAAATGCCCAAAAGAACCGATATAGAATCAATCTTAATTATTGGTGCTGGTCCAATTATTATAGGACAAGCTTGTGAATTTGATTACTCAGGTACACAGGCAACTCGGGCTCTTAAAGAAGAAGGCTATCGAATTATACTTATTAATTCTAATCCTGCTACGATTATGACGGATCCAAATTTGGCTGATGCGACATATATTGAACCCATCACAACACAATATGTTAAAGCGATTATTGATAAGGAAAAGCCCGATGCTATATTACCTACTGTTGGAGGCCAGACAGCTTTGAATTTGGCTATGGATCTGCATCGTGAGGGAATTCTAGAAAAAAATAATATCGAACTTATTGGCGCGCAAGTTGATGCAATTGATAAAGCTGAAGACCGAGAAAGATTTAAAAAAGCAATGGATGAAATTGGTATTGATACAGCTCAGGGTGGATTTGTTCATTCATGGCAAGAAGCCGAGAAACTATTAGATATAATGCCATTTCCAATTATTATTCGACCTTCATTTACTTTAGGTGGAACTGGTGGATCTGTAGCATATAATTATGAAGAATTTCAGAAGCTAGTAGAAAATGGTTTACAGGCAAGTCCTATCACTGAGGTACTTATTGAAGAATCTCTGCTTGGCTGGAAAGAATATGAATTAGAGGTTATTCGGGATAAAGCAGATAATGCAATTATTATTTGCTCGATAGAAAATATTGATCCTATGGGAGTTCACACTGGTGATTCAATCACGGTTGCTCCAGCTATGACATTATCTGATAAGGAATTTCAGGAAATGCGTAATTGGTCGATACAATGCTTACGAACAATTGGTGTTGAGACTGGCGGCTCAAATGTTCAGTTTGCTGTTGATCCCGAAACAGGACGTTGTATAATTATTGAAATGAATCCACGTGTAAGCCGTTCATCGGCATTGGCATCAAAGGCAACAGGATTCCCAATTGCAAAAATTGCTGCAAAACTTGCTGTAGGTTACACTTTAGATGAACTTCAAAATGATATAACAGGTAAAACTTTAGCAGCGTTTGAGCCCACTATAGATTATATAGTAACTAAAGTACCACGCTTTGATTTTGAAAAATTTCCTTCGGCAACTGGGCATCTTGGCGTTCAGATGCAGAGCGTGGGGGAAGTTATGTCAATTGGTAGAACTTTTAGAGAATCTTTACAAAAAGCATTTCGATCATTAGAAGTTGGTTTAGATGGATTAGAACCTAAACCTCCATCCGAAGGGGATCCTGATCTTAACAGGGCTCGATCATTAGATATGTCTACGCTGAGATATGCTACTAGTTTTCGATTACTAAAAATATGGCAAGCATTTGATGAAGGTCAGTCAGTTGAAGATGTACACAATATCACAAAAATTGACCCCTGGTTTTTAACTCAAATTAAACTTCTAGTTGAATCAAATAGTGATACGTCCTTAAAAAGCTTAAAAGAAAATGGTTTTTCTGATAGTCAAATTGGTCGATTATTAAACAAAACTGAAATAGAAATCCGTGCTTTAAGAAAAAAGGATAACATACTCCCTTCATATAAGGTTGTTGATACATGTGCAGCAGAGTTTGTTGCCCAAACTCCATATTGCTATTCGACATATGATGAAGAAAATGAAATCAAACCAATCACAGGTAAGAAAGTTATTATTTTAGGTGGAGGCCCAAATAGAATTGGTCAAGGCATAGAGTTTGATTATTGTTGTGTACAAGCAGTGTTTGGTCTAAAAGATCAAGGTTACAAAACTATAATGATAAATTGTAATCCTGAAACCGTGAGTACAGATTTTGACCTTGTTGATCGTCTTTACTTTGAACCAGTTACATTTGAAGACGTACTTAACATTGTAGAATTTGAAAAGCCCGATGGTGTCCTCGTCCAGTTTGGCGGTCAGACACCACTTAAAATTGCTAATGCACTTGCAGATGCAGGTGTCCCTATTATGGGGACCTCACCAGAAAATATAGATTTAGCGGAGGATAGGGAGAAGTTCGGAAATATTCTTGATAAACTCGATGTTGTTTGTCCACGATATGGAACCGGGAGAACATTGGATGAAGTAATTAAGGTAGCAGATGAGATAGGATTTCCAGTTTTAGCAAGGCCAAGTTATGTTTTGGGTGGTAGAGCGATGGAGATTGTTTATTCAAATGATCAATTAGTTAATTATATATCAAAAAATGCTGACGTAACAAAAGGTCATCCCATTTTGATAGATCAATTTTTAGAAGATGCCTTTGAATTTGATGTTGATGCACTATGTGATGGGCAATCAGTTCATATTGGTGCAATTATGCAACATATTGAAGAGGCGGGCATACATTCTGGTGATTCAGCTTGTGTACTTCCTCCATATAGGATCACGAAAGAGGCATTGGATGAAATAATCAGAATCACAGAAGCATTAGCACTCGAGTTAAAAGTAATTGGTTTAATCAACTTGCAATTTGCTTATAAAGATGGACAAGTATTTGTACTTGAAGTAAATCCTAGAGCTAGTAGAACCGTTCCTTTTGTTAGTAAAGCGACGAATGTGCCACTTGCTCGTATCGCGTCACAGATAGCTGCGGGTGCAAAACTTTCAGATTTTAAATTAAAGAATTGGTATGAAATCAATCATATTGCAATTAAAGAGGCAGTTTTACCATTTAATAAATTCCCTGAAGAGTCTACATACCTTAGTCCTGAAATGAAATCAACTGGTGAGGTAATGGGTATTTCAACAACTATGGGTGAATCATTTAGAAGAGCATCAATTAGTGCGGGAAATATTATTCCTGATAAAGGCACGGTATTTATTTCTGTGAATAATGCTGATAAATTAGATCTCATTCCTATAGCAAGAGATTTTATTGAATTTGGGTTTAAAATTGTAGCCACAACTGGAACAGCCATAGAACTAAATCAAAATGGACTTCATGCAGATTCAATATTTAAAGCCGGGGAAGGGAGGCCTAACGTAGTTGATGCTATAAAAAATGGAGAAATTAATTTAGTTATTAATACTCCGATGGGCGCTCAATCCAGATATGATGAAGCGGCAATCGGTAAAGCATGTATTCATAAAGGTATTGTTGCTATAACTACATTATCTGGAGCCGAAGCTGCATTAAGAGCTATTCGAGTTGGTGGGAATAAAATCAGTGTGAAATCAATTCAATCATATCATAATTAATTTTCTATAAATAAAATATTATTCCAACTTAAATTATTAAATGAGTACACCAGCAAAGCGTATTGCGTTCCATACACTTGGATGCAAATTAAATTTTTCTGAATCATCTACAATCAAACGAGATTTTATAAAACGTGGATATGAAACCGTACATTATAAAGATTCAGCAGATTACTATGTGTTAAATACTTGTTCAGTTACTGAAAATGCTGATAAAGAAGCGCGTAAGTTGATACGTCAAGCTAAACGCACCAATCCTTACTCGACAGTTGCTGTAATTGGCTGTTATGCACAATTAAAACCTAATGAAATAGCTGCAATTGATGGTGTGGATCTTGTTTTGGGTGCAAATGAAAAATTTAATGTATTAAGTCATTTAGAGAATCACCAATCAGAGTCTAATAATAAAGTAATACATTCAAAAATAAATGATAAAAAAAAGTTTATTCCATCTTTTTCATTAGATGAAAGAACACGATCATATTTAAAAATTCAAGATGGGTGTGATTATACATGTTCATTTTGCACTATACCATTAGCGCGAGGTAAAAGTCGAAGTGCAACGATTGAGAAAACTTTGAAAATAGCAGAAAATATTTCTCGATCAGATTCAAGAGAAATTGTATTAACAGGTATAAATATTGGTGATTTTGGTAAGCATTCTAATGAAACACTCTTTGATCTAATTCAACAATTAGATTTACTCAAAGATATTGATCGATTTAGAATATCTTCGATTGAACCTAACTTATTAACAAATGATATAATTGAATTTTCATCAAATTCGAAAAAGTTTATGCCACATTTTCATATACCATTACAATCTGGATCTGATAAAATACTAAGTAATATGCGTCGTAGATATAGAACTGATTTATTTAAAGATCGAATAGCAATAATCAAAAATAAAATACCACATGCATGTATTGGGGTAGATGTAATAGTCGGTTTCCCTGGTGAAACTGATAAGGATTTTATCGCTACATATAATTTTATCAATTCACTTGATATTTCTTATTTACATGTATTTACTTATTCAGAAAGACCTAATACCGATGCAATAGATATTGATCAAATAGTTTCTAAAAAAACACGCATTAAAAGAAGTAAAATGCTTCATATACTTTCAGATAAAAAAAATAGATATTTCCATAATCAATTTATTGATCAAACTCGCCCTGTTCTTTTTGAAAGTATAAAGAACAATCATCTTGTAGGTCACACTGACAACTATATTGAAGTCCGATCAAATATTGAACCTGAATCAATTAATAAAATACGAGAAGTAAAATTATCTAAAAACTGCGGGAAATATGTTGAGGGTAAGATTTTATAATTTAATATTCATCAATCGTGGGGCAAGTACAGACTAAATTTCTATCACCATATGCATTATCAACCCTTCCCACTGATGGCCAATATTTATGTTCTTTTAACCATTTAGCTGGATATGCGGCTTGAGCACGTGAATAGGCGTGATCCCAATTATCATTTGATACAGATTGAGCAGTATGCGGAGCATTGGTTAAGGGGTTATCATTTTTGTCCAGTTTTCCATCAATTATATCTTGTATTTCTTTTTTAATTAATATCATTGCATCACAAAATTGGTCGAGTTCTCTTTTTGATTCACTTTCAGTTGGTTCAATCATTAATGTTCCTGGGACAGGAAAGGACATGGTCGGGGCATGATAGCCATAATCAATTAAGCGTTTTGCAACATCTTCATCAGATATGTTATGGTCTCTTTTTAATGGGCGAAGATCTAAAATAAATTCATGAGCTGAATAGCCATTAGTTCCTGTATATAATATTGGGAAATGATCTTTTAGCCTATGCGCCATATAATTCGCATTTAAAATTGCGACTTCAGTTGATAATTTTAATCCATTGTTCCCCAGCATGGCTATATATGCCCAGGATATTGGAAGGATACCTGCGCTTCCAATTGGAGCAGCCGAAACAGCATGAATGGCTTTTGACGAACTTTCTATAGTAGGATGTCCAGGTAAATATGGAGTAAGGTGCTTGGCAACACAGATAGGACCCATACCAGGCCCACCGCCACCATGCGGAATGGCAAAAGTTTTATGAAGATTTATATGGCAAACATCCGCACCAAATTCACCTAATCGAGCAAGTCCAACCATGGCATTTAAGTTTGCACCATCTAAATATACTTGACCTCCATGACTATGAATTAATTCGCAGACTTCGCCAATAGCTTCTTCAAAAACTCCATGAGTAGAGGGATATGTAATCATTATTCCAGCTAGATGATCACTATTCGTTTCAACCTTAAGCTTCAAATCTGATAAATCAATATTTCCATCATTATCGCAGTTAACTACTTCAACATTCATTCCTGCCATGACAGCACTAGCAGGGTTTGTTCCATGAGCAGAAGACGGTATTAGGATAATATTTCGGTTAGAATCTCCATTATCTAAATGGTATGCTCTAATCACAAGAAGGCCAGTATATTCACCTTGAGCACCAGAATTGGGTTGTAAGGAACATCCATTAAGTCCTGTTATATCAATTAGCCAATCAGATAATGAATCACATAATTCTTTATATCCTTTTGTTTGATCAGCGGGAGCAAATGGGTGCAGAAAAGCAAATTCAGGCCAAGTTATGGGCATCATTTCTGCTGCAGCATTAAGTTTCATTGTGCATGAACCAAGTGATATCATACTTGTATTCAATGTAAGGTCTTTTGATTCTAGCCTATGCATGTATCTCATCATTTCTGTTTCAGAATGATACTTATTAAAAACTTCATGATTAAGAAAAGTAGACTTACGATTCAGTGACAAATTAAAGTCATCACCTTGTGAGAGTTCTGAATTAAAGATAGAAAGAATATCAATTAGGTCATCTTGTGATATTGTTTCATCAAGAGATATACCAACATCACCATTATCAAAATATCTAAAATTTGAATTCTTAGATTCAGCTGCTTTTACTATTTCATTAACTGAATTATTTTTTAATGATATACGTATAGTGTCAAAAAATTGTTCATTTACAATTTTATATCCAGATGATTTTAAACTATTAGCAAGGATTTTCGTTTTATCATGGATACGATTTGCAATTGCTTTGATTCCAATTGGGCCATGATATATAGAATACATACCAGCCATTACAGCAAGAAGCACTTGCGCTGTGCAAATATTTGATGTGGCTTTATCTCTTCGAATGTGTTGTTCTCTAGTCTGAAGTGCCATTCGCAGTGCTCTATTGCCATTGCTATCTACTGATTCACCAATTATTCGTCCAGGCATTTTTCTTTTGAAATTTTCTTTAGCAGAAATGAATGCAGCATGTGGGCCACCAAATCCCATAGGTACGCCAAACCTTTGTGAATTACCAATGGCTATATCGGCACCTATTTCACCCGGTGTAGGAATAAGAGCAAGAGCCATTAAGTCTGTTGCTACAGCTACAAGGGATCCATTATCATGTGCTTGATTGCATAGATCCCCAAAGTCAAAAACTTTACCATCTGTACTAGGATATTGAATTAATACCCCAAATATTTTTTCGGTAAAATCAAACTCATCTAAAGGCTTAATTATTAATTCAACTCCAATGGGTTCTGATCTCGTTTTTAGAACGTCTATAGTTTGAGGATGGCAGTCACTTGCAACTAATAATTGATTCCTCTCTTTTGTAGAACGAAGCATCATAATCATAGCTTCAGCAGCGGCGGTAGACTCATCCAAAAGTGATGCGTTAGAAATACTTAACCCAGTCATCTCAGTTACCATAGTCTGGTAGTTAAGCAAAGCTTCAAGGCGACCTTGTGAAATTTCAGCTTGATAAGGAGTATAAGCAGTATACCATCCAGGATTTTCTAAAATATTTCTCTGAATTACTGGAGGTGTTATTGTACCATAATAACCAGTACCTATATATGATCGCGCAACTTTATTTTTTGATGCTATAGATTTAATCTTTTTTAATAGTGAAAATTCATCAAGACCATTCCCGATATTCAATTCGGATTTAACATGAATAGACTTTGGAATAGTTTTTTCAATGAGCTCATCAATGTTCTTTAGTCCTAATTCCTCGAGCATTTCATTTATTTCCGATTTTCTTGGTCCAATGTGTCTCAGAGAAAAATATTGTGTTGTGTCTTCAGGCATTTATTATTTACTAGAATTAATAATTAGAGATTATTTATAAAATAAATTTAGAAAGGAGATAGTACTCATGACCAATAGAATTATAAGTAATTCTATTGGTTTAGTTAGTGCTTTTTCCGCTTAATGAGTTTTTGTAGTAATCATCAAAAGCTGCGAGTAGGCTCTCTTGGCCAGAATAAGGAGCTGGAGAATATGCTTTTGATTGAATCCCTAATTGAGATAGTTTAGAAATATGCCAATCTTGCTTGTTTGTTATATCCCAAAAGTTAACAGCATCAAATAAATTATAATCACCAGATTTAATAATATCTTTTTCAAATAACCATGAACAATCAACTTTGCATTGATTTACACCATCAGGCCAAACAGTATGATACATGACATATTCAGGATGAAGACTTATCAACATATTGGGTGCGATTGAATAATAGTAAACTTTATCTATATCTTCTTTTTTTAAATTACTTAATGGAGGGCAACATAATTCTCCACTTTTAGTTACACTTTTTTTATTTTTACTGAAGTTCATATAACCACCTAAAAATGGTCCAGAATAGAGATCATTTTGACCACCTAAATATGGTGTGATAGCAGCAAGATCAGGATGGAGTACAGGACAGTGATAACATTCGCAATAATTTTGTATTACAAGTTTCCAATTACCAGCAACATTATATGATTTTGTTTCAACTGGGACTAGATCTGCAATATTCCAATTAGTGAATTTTTTTATTATCGGAGAAAAATATTCATTAAAATTTACTGGTTTATTATCGAAGTTGATAAAAATGAATCCTTCCCATTCTTCAATTGAAATTGCGTGAAGAGGATAATCGCTATTATTAAATCCATCTACAGAATCCATATGTGGTGCACCAATTAAATCACCATTTAAGTCATAAGTCCAACCATGATATCCGCATTGTATTGACTTTGAAAATGTTCCTTTAGATTTTTCACAAATTCGTGTCCCTCGATGACGACAAACATTTGCATGTGCTTTTAATAAACCTTTAGAATCTCTTAATATAATTGCGCTTTCAGTCCCCAGGTTTACAATTTTATACTCACCACTTTTTGAAAGTTCTGTGGATCTACCAGCGCAAATCCAACTATTTAGAAAAATATTATCGTATTCTTTTTGTAGTATTTCTGAATTTGTATAGTACTCACGCTCCAATGTATGAGCACCTTTTCTAAGTGTTTCTGCTGTTTTTTTATAATTCATCCTTTTAGTATCTCTCTTGCTGCATTGAATCCATTGGTTCCATGTAGACCTCCACCTGGATGTGTACCTGCCCCACATAGGTATAGATTATTAATTGGGGTTCGATATTGTGCCGAACTTATTGTGGGGCGCATAAACATAAATTGATC
>CAYRYZ010000055.1:0-8774 GCA_964428745.1 uncultured bacterium
ACCACAGCAAAAAAGTTTCCAAGATCAGCCCAAATGGGCCTACATTTTAGATAATTTGGGACTATTTTAGATTATGAAATATTACAAAAAGTAAATGTAGATACTGGAAAAGATTCTCGTGAAAGTGGGTTTTATGGTCGGTAAAATCCTAGTACCCCCGACTGGAGTCGAACCAGTATCTAATCCTTAGGAGGGATTTATTCTATCCATTGAACTACAGGGGCAATATATATATGAAATTAATCATTATTATAAACGAGTAGAAGAATGAATAATTTACTATATCTTTTCATTTACTAAGTCTCTATTCATTAATTCCGAAACAATAGACTTAGGATCATTATCATTGAATAAAATATTATAAACACCATTAGAAATGGGCATATCTAAATTATATTTTTTCGATATATCATAAACAGAACTAGTTGTCTTCACACCTTCAGCTACCATATTCATACTATCTAATATACTTGACAAACTTTCACCCTTACCTATTTCTTCACCAACATATCGGTTCCTACTGTGTTTACTTAAGCAGGTTGCGATTAAATCTCCAATACCACTCAAGCCTGAAAAAGTAGATTCCTTTGCGCCCATTTCAACACCTAGTCTAGTAATTTCAGCCATACCTCTCGTTAATAGCGCAGCTTTCGTATTATCACCAAAACCAATCCCATCGCATATTCCAGCAGCTATAGCAATAACATTTTTAAGAGAACCCCCTAATTCCACACCTTTAATATCTTTGTTACTATAAACACGTAATATATTTGAGGAGAAGATTTCCTGGATCAATTTTGATGATCTTTCATTACTTGATGCGGCCACTAATGTTGTTGGGTATCCTAGCAGAACTTCTTCAGCGTGACTTGGACCATACAAAGAAACTATTCGATCATTATCAACATCAGTTGTTTCAAGTATTACTTCACTCATTCTTTTTAAGGTAATATTTTCTAGGCCTTTAGATAGATTGATGATAATCGTTTCACTAGTAAAGTATTTGCTTGAAATATTCATCAATTCCCTAGTAGCATGGGATGGAACAGCTATTACAACCAATTTAGGATTTAACAAACATGATTCTATATTGCTATCGAAAGAAATATTATCATTAAATACTAAATTTTTCAATTTAGCATGATGCCTATCTTTTTGCATTGCGTCCACAAGATTCGATTTGTAATGCCAAGCAGAGATAGTATGTCCATTATCAGCTAATGTTTGGGCGATTGCACTCCCCCATGCGCCACAACCCAATAATGATATATTTGCCATATTTAATCTTTATACATAGACTCAATAATTGATGACCAATTTTCACCTATCTGCTTACGACGTATTTTAAGCGTTGGGGTTAATTCACCGTCATCAATTGTAAAATCTCGAGATAAAATTGAAAACTTTTTCAATTGCTCTGGATTTGAAAATCTACTATTAAGTTCATTTACTTGCTCTTCGATTTCAGAATAAATATCCTGATTATCTGTATAATCTGAAAGATTATGCCCCTTTTCTTTTAACATCGCCAATTGTTCAGTTGGATCTTTAGGAATTAGTTGAGTTTCAACACCTACCTTATCACGAAGAATTACGCCTAAATCTAAAGTAAATAACGCTGAGCAATATTTCCGCCCATCTCCGACTAAAAAGCACTGGGATACAATTGGTATTGATTTCATTGTCTCTTCAATAACTAATGGAGCAATGTTTTTTCCGCCTGAACTAACATATATTTCCTTTAACCGTCCAGTTATTGATAAATAACCATCAGAATCAAGTTCTCCCTTATCCCCTGTTTGAAGCCATCCGTCTATAAGAGTCTCAGTTGTTGCTTCTGGATTATTATAATAGCCTTTCATAACATGATCCCCCTTCAGTAGAATCTCACCATCATCAGCAATTTTAACTTCAGTACCATCTAAAGGAAGTCCTACAGTTCCAATTTTATTATTACCAACATAATTGACAGTAGCAACCGCAGTATTTTCAGTCATTCCATAACCTTCGAATAGATTAATATCTAAAGATTGAAATAGAGTTAGTATATCTGGATTAATAGGCGCTGCTCCAGTACCTGCATATGATAAATTTGAAAAACCAGCAGCTTCTTTTAATTTCTTCTTGAAGATTGATGATAATAGGGGAATTTTTAAACCTATTTTTAATATAGCTTTACTTTCAATTGCTGATTTCAAATTTGAGTATATCTTTTCATAAATTCGTGGCACTCCTATAAACAGATGAGGATTTACCTCCTTAGCATAATCAACAATATTTAAAGGGTTGTCAACAACATACAAATGGAGTGCATCCTTAATCCAAGTATGATTATCTACTAGTTGACCAAATACATGTGCCAATGGCAACCAAGAAACATATTTATCCCCCTGGCCAAATCTTAAAACATTTCCTAAAGTATTAACTTCAAATTCCCAATTGCCATGAGTTAATTCTACTCCTTTTGGGTTTCCTGTTGTTCCTGAAGTATAAATCAAAGATGATACATCACTTTCTTTAATATTTTCTATACGCGAATGAACTTGAGAGTCTTCAATGGCTCCACCATAGTCTAGAAACTCATCCCATGATATCACCTTATCATGCTCTATTAGATCAACTCCATTCATAACAACAACCTTTTCGATATTATGTAAGTTGTCTAATGCAGATTTAAGTCGATGGATAGGCATTTTTTCAGTATCGTCATTATCACTTGGGTTATGTCCTACAAATACAAGTTTTGATTCAGAATTTCCAACAATCCACTCAACTTCATCAGTAGAACATGTATGATATACGCCAACAGCTACGCCTCTTACCATCTGTGTAGCAGCATAAACACCCGTCCATTCTTTTCGGTTGTAACTATATATACTAACCTTATCATTGCAATCTATACCTAGCTTAATAAGTGATTTACTTATCGAAAAAACATAATCACATAATTCCGACCAATTATCATTTTGCCACTCATTGTTTGTATCTTTGATTGAAAAAGCAGGTTCAGATGCATATTCTTTGGCGTTTTGTAGTAATCTTTTTGATGTTATCATATTTTCTTACCTATATAAAATGTTTTATAGAGACTTTCGACTGCTAATATTTGATTAGGGAATATAGTTTTAAATCTATCATTTTACAATTCTATGACCTTGACACAAAATTAAATAAACTTATAACTTCTAATCATTGCCGGGGTGGCGGAATTGGTAGACGCGCGCGACTCAAACTCGCGTATCGAAAGGTGTGGGGGTTCGAGTCCCCCCTCCGGCACACCTGATATTTTTACATATATAAAAAAAATCTTGCATTAATTTAATTAAACTTTTACTTTAAGATATCAAGGTGCTGGCTTGGTACCTTTGGTATGTGGAAGGGGTAGACGTTCATTTAGTTCCGAGGTCTTTGTGAACTCTACCCCAATCTTTTTCTGTGTATAGATAATGCATAGCTTTAAGTCTTTACCTTTTCTCCTCATATATTATGAAAATATTTAATCTAGAATTAACTTTAATAAATAAATTAATTTAGTAGTGATTTTTTATAAATATTTGTTTTTTAATCCAACCCTAATAGCGTAATACATCCAATTTATTTATAATAATCTATATTACTTAAAGCACCCTAAAGTAATACTTGTAGTGCCTTAATCAATTATTTGTATATAATTATATTTTAATAGTAAAAAAAGGTCGCAATATTTTGCGACCTTTTAAATATAAATATTATTCATATTCTATATCTGCTATACTACTACTTCTTCTTTTTACCTTCCTCAGGTTCTTCATGTAATTCTTTTACTTGATTTTGCAATTGGGTAAGGGTTTGCTCTAGATCAGCAAATTTTCTGCGATCCTGACGTTTTTGACTATCAAATGAGTCTTCTAAATCAACAACATTATTATTTGTTCTTTCAATTTTCTTATCTGTAATACGGGAATATTCATCAAGATTGTATTGAACTTCTTCAATCTGATCCATCAGCTCAGCTGCTCTTTGGTTTATTAAATCAGTATTTGCAATAATATCTTCCTGTGCTTTTCTAATATGTTTTCCTCTGCCTTCAAAACGCAAATTTAATTTTCGAAGGTCTTCACGGAACTCTCTATCAATGGTATCCAAATGCTCTTCATCATTTTGATTTAAAGTATCCATGCGTGTTTTCATATCACTGGCCATCCATTGAAAATATCCGCCTCCAGCCAATAAAACTGCTAATAATCCAAAAATTACCTTATCTTTAACGCCCATCAATTCCCCTTAAAATTTATTATTTCATTCCTTCTAGTCTTTTTTCCCACTCACTTAAATCTCTTTCTTCGGTTACCGTATCATCCGAGCTAGCAGTCTCATCTTGGAGTTCATCCGGTTCATTAGCTTTAATTTGCATCATCAACTTTTCTTTCTCATCGGAACTTTTTTTAAGTGAATCCATCAAATCATCAACTTCTTTATTGAAATCATCAATGGTGGTTTCTAGCCTAACCATTAATTCATCAAGAAGAGATTGACCATAGGAGGAATTGATACCATCAAGAAGGTCATCTAGCTTTGCGTTAAGATATCCTTCTCTATCTTCTTTTTTACTAAAGTCTATACTCATATTCTAAATTCAAAATTAATTACTGAAACTAAAAAAGTGAATGCGAAATTAATACACTTTATTTTAATAAAATGCGAATTTATTTATTTCTTCTATAATTGTTTGAAATCGTTTATAGTTAAATTTTTGTGGATAGGGTCGAATATTTTCATTTGTATAGATGTTGGTAGGTATGTTTCAGTTTGTTTAATAATAATACTACTACCACCTAAAGTAGACTCTGACCCACGATTAAAAATATTTCTTTCAGCTGCAACATGTATATTTATACGGTCTGAAATTTTTATATAAACAATGTAATCATATTTCCTTAAAACTCTACGAAGCCGAGTGGGTTTAGTCGTAAGCATAAAACTTTCTGGTGCATAAATATCAATTTCATACTCTAATTGTTGAAGAAGATTTTTACAAATCTCTAAAGTTTCAAGCTTATTTCCTGAAAAGTCATAAACTCGATTCATCCTTGGAGGATTTGCACATCCTAAAATTAAAGCTGTTAGAAATAATAATAATTTTTCAATATTTATTTTAGGCAAATAAATAAATTAATATATATCAAAAATAGAGGGTAAAGATTCTGGTTCAGGCTGAGGATCAGAAGAGTGCATATAATCAGGATTATAGTACACAAGTTTTAAAACAGTATAATTACCAGAAAAAATTGATAAATCAGTTACAGGCTTTAAGACTGTAGCATTTAGTAATAGCTCTACAAAAACCGGAGTTATAGACCATTTTGATCTATAAAATGCAGTTGAAAATTTCTGATCTAAAATCATAGAATAAGCAGCAGAGGGACCAGATTCTTTTTGTTTTGTAGTTTGAGGAGGTCCATATACTTCAGATATATTTCTCTCAAGTCTTTTAAACTGCTCTATTAAGTTTTGCACATTGTTTTCATTCACAACAAAATCAATTTCAGCTTTCCAAAACCCGCTATCAGCATATGCATATGTTACTACTACAGAATCCAATCCTAACCTTCCAGAAAAAGATTGATTTAGATCAGTACTATCAACACTAGGTAATAATGAAAAGACTGTGGAAATTGCAGAGCTTGGTGCACTACCCCAAGCATAACCCTTATATCCAGAATCTAGACCTAAAGAAGTTAAAGTTTGAGTCGTTGTAGGCGGATCGACTACAACCTGAGACTCTTCATCTAAATTTTGATTGTTATTATTAGATAATGAATCATTAGGGACAGTCTCATCCTGTGCAAAAATATTCACAAATAAAAATAATATTAAGATTAATCGGTGTTTCATTTAAATAACTATACTCATTTTAGTGACTCAAAATACAATTTTGGTTTTCTGACAGTCAAGTCCTATTGAATAATTGTTCCAATTCTATCAAACCTTGGAATCCAAGACTTTAAGTCTAGTGAAAAATAAGAAAATAATGCTTCTCCTAATATGTAATCTTTAGGAACAAAACCCCAAAATCGTGAATCTAAACTATCATCTCTATTATCACCCATAGCCCAATAATAATCTTTCTCTACAATATATTCTTGAATATCAGATATTGGCTTTCCATCAACATATAAATTTCCTTTTGGTAAATTGTTAATAGACCATGGCACTAATAGATTCCCTTCAGGAAAATAGGGACTGTATACTTCAGGTTTACCTTTCCTCCTATATAATTCATCCGGGCTTACCATAGTAAATGGGTAAGTTTTTTTGCCCTTAATCAATGTTATTTCATGACCGTCCAATAGCATTACGTGAAGTAATAATTTTGCATTTTCTGGAGACACTTTAATAACATCTCCTTTTTTAGGGATTCTTAATTTTTTGAATTGATCTTTATTACCCTGATTAGAAAGAAAAATATCTTTCTGCTCAAAAGACTCTGATAATGTAGAAGTAATAAATTTTCCATTTTCAGGTAAATGATAAGGCTCATTATTAATAAATATAAGCTTATCTCTAACTTCTAAAACATCACCTGGCTCAGCAACACATCTTTTAACATATTTCTGACGTACATCCCTAGGAAACTTAAATATTATCACATCGCCCCTTTTAGGTTCGCGGAATGAAGGAAATTTTATTGAAGGAATTTCAAAACCAATATCAGTATAAGGAACACCAATCCAGTCTGGAGTACGCATCCCAAAAACAAAACGATTCCCAGCTAAAAAGTCACCAGTCATTATAGTATTTTCCATGCTTCCAGTAGGTACTATATATAACTCAAAAATAGTGACTTTCAATGTTAGAACTATTATCACTAAAATGAATAATGACCATATTTCTCGAATAACTTTATTTTTCATAGATATTTTAGGCATCAAACGTAATACATATTTTGTTGACTAAGATCATAATAATTATATATCAAATAATATAATTATTTATTTCAATAATTGGATTTTTTGATAAATCTATGTTAGCTATATGTAGGCTTACTTCAGAATCATTGATATGTTCTATCATTTGCTCATTTATTGCACTTTTGATTTGTTTCAATTCAATTGAAGATGGATAATTATTGATTTCTCTCACGTTAATAATAATGATTCCATTGTTCTTTTCAGCGATAATATCAAAAGTAATCTTATCATTATACTTCTTATTGATTTCTATAATATTAAACCCATTATTGAAATAATGAAGTGCGACAAGTTCTAAAGATATTTTTTTTGCTTTTTTTTCATCTTTGAATATTGCAGATGAAGGTAAATTTTTTTTAACAGGCCTAAAGGATTTTCTGTGAATAGGAGTAGCCTTTTCAACTGCTAGAGTATACATATGATATTTTGTTCCATAACCTTTATGATCTCGAAATTTAAAGGTAGGGAAAATAGGATCAATCTTTTTCATTATGTTGTCTCTGGTCACTTTTGCAATAATTGATGCAGCGCTAATACATTCGACTTGATTATCACCACCTATTATGCCTTCACTCTTAATGTCTTTGTTTGGCAATGCATATCCATCAATTAGTGAAATTTTAGGAATATTATCTAGACCCGTAATTGCTTTTTCCATAGCTAAATATGTTGCATTTAACACATTTATTTTATCGATTGTCCTATGCGAAACCACGCCAATCGACACATCAGCAATTTCTATAATATCATTATATATATTATTGCGCTTTTTGGGAGATATCTTTTTCGAATCTTTTATGTCTTCTATATTATGGTTGGTAGGTAAAATAACTGCTGCTGCTACTACTGGCCCTGCTAGTGGTCCGCGCCCAGCTTCATCGACTCCACAAACTTTACTCATTTATTTTTCCAAATATTGTTTGATTAGTTTATTTCACATGTTCTAACATTCCTAACGTCAAATAATCAAAAAATGTCCCTAGAACAATTAATAACCTATTAAATGGAAAACATATAAAATGAATAAAAAAACAGGTGGATTAGTATTTTTTGGAGTAATTGCAATAACCCTTTACGCTTTTGGAGTAAAATTCTTTGAAGCTATTTGGTCATTCCCATCTTTTAGCTTAGTTCCATTGATGGTCTTTGCATTGTTGGGAACAGGAATATTCATTACCTTTTATCTTGGTTTTCCACAAATTCGATATTTTAAGCATGGGTTAAAAGTAACTCGTGGTGTATACGATGATCCTAATGAGCCTGGAGATTTAAATCATTTTCAAGCTTTAACTACAGCGCTTTCTGCAACAGTTGGAATTGGAAACATAGCTGGTGTAGCCACAGCACTATATTATGGTGGTCCTGGTGCTCTTTTTTGGATGTGGATCACCGCATTCTTTGGTTCAGCTCTTAAATATGCTGAATGCACACTTGCTGTAGAATATAGAGATTTCGATAGTCAAGGAATGACCGCAGGTGGTCCAATGTACACTATTGAAAAAGGTTTGGGAATAAAATGGAGATGGTTAGCAATCATATTTGCTTGTTTTGCAGTTATCTGCTCGTTTGCTACTGGAAATGCAATTCAATCATTCACGCTATCAGATCAATTATATTCTGAGGTTACTCAAATGGTGGGCAACGACCATTTTCTAACTGTTAAGCATGCAATTACTGATTCATATAACTTATCTATACAACAAATAATTAATGGTATAATCATCGCTGGAATTGCAGGTATGGTCATTATTGGTGGTATCAAAAGAATCGGAAATGTGACATCTTATTTAGCTCCGATCATGGCAGCTATTTATTTTCTAGCTG
>CAYRYZ010000056.1:0-8394 GCA_964428745.1 uncultured bacterium
CTCGTTTTTTTAAGACTATTGATGGTGGAAAGTCTTGGGACCTTGTTCATTTTGACGATCGTGAAGAGGTGTTCTTTGACGGAATGTCATTTTGGAATAAGAGGAATGGGATTGCATTCAGCGACCCGGTGAATGGACGTCACTTACTAATCCGAACCACGGATGGGGGCGATACGTGGGAGGAAATTCCCGCAGATGGTATACCGGAAAAATTAGATCCTGAGTTTGGTTTTGCCGCCAGTGGAACTGGAATGCCAGTGAAGGGACGAAATACAGTTTGGCTGGGAATGGGCGGTATAAAATCCCGCGTATTCAAGAGTGAAAATGGCGGATTAAATTGGTCTGTGGCAGAAACTCCGGTAGTTCATGGCGGCCAGAGTACGGGTATATATTCTGTGGCCTTCAAAAATAAAAAGGTGGGCATTGCTGTGGGCGGAGACTACATGAACCAAGCCATTCAAAACACCATGGCCCATACCCAGGATGGGGGGATCACATGGCATCTCCCGGAAAAACAAACACATCAGTATCGTGAGTGCGTGGCCCATTATCGCGGGAATACATTTTTTGCCGTGGGACCATCCGGCTTTGACCGAACCACAGATAACGGCAAGAACTGGGCACCCGACTATTGGGAGGTGAAAGATCTTACGGCCTTAGCATTTGCTAAGGGTAGCCGTGGCGGGTTTGCAGTGGGTAAGGAGGGACAAATCTATAAAATAAAAGTAGGACAATAATGGGTCAAAAATCAGCCTTAGTCTTGGGCGCTTCCGGTTTAATTGGATCTGAAGTGCTACAATTATGTTTGGCTTCAGACATTTATAACAAGATAATTACGCCTGTTCGAAGGTCATTATTAATTGAACATGAAAAATTAGATGAAAAAGTAATCGATTTTGACATGTCGCCATGGAATAATTTATTCCCCGTGGATCATGTGTATTGTTGTTTAGGCACCACTATCAAAACGGCGGGGAGCAAATCAAATTTCCGAAAAGTCGATCATGATTATCCATTGGCTTTTGCCGGTGCAGCAAAAAAATGGAATGCATCTGTTTTCAGTATTGTTACTGCCGCCGGCTCAAACGCCAACTCCAAAATATTTTACAACCGGGTAAAAGGTGAACTTGAATCAAACCTTAGATCCTTAGGTTTAAATTCAACGCTCATTTTTCAGCCTTCATTATTAATGGGTGATCGAAATGAATTCCGACCGGGAGAGAAGATCGCCATTGGTGTGGCAAAATTGACCTCCTGGATGACACCCGGTTCTTTCCGGGCGATACATAGCAAAACGGTAGCCAAATCAATGGTTGCGGAAACCTCTTCAGAAAGCGCCGGATTCAACATTATTTCGAATAAAACCATGCATAACATTGGATAAGGAACGAACCATGATGAGACGAATGATAATTGTTTATTTTTCAGGACTTTTGCTGTTGTCGGCGCAATCCCTCACAGTTGATCCTAGTGTGTATAAAATATTAGATGATATTAGCACGGACCAATTAGAAAAATATGTGACAAAACTAGTCAATTTCGGTACGCGCCATACATTGTCAGATACAGTATCCAATACTCGGGGGATCGGCGCCGCCCGTCGGTGGATTAAGAAAGAATTCGAAGAAATATCCAAGGACTGCGGCGGATGTCTTGAAGTAGAAGAACAGTGGTCCATGGCCAAAGGGAGTCCCAAATCACGAATCAAAAGAGACACCTGGATTGTCAACATTTATGCGGTGAAACGGGGGACGAAATATCCGAATAGGTATGTGATCATGAGTGGTGATATTGATTCCAGAATTTCTGATCCATTGGACGGAAAAGGTAATTCCCCCGGGGCCAACGACAATGCCTCCGGCATGGCCGGCGCCATTGAACTGGCACGTGTTTTATCGAAACATGATTTTCCCACCAGTATCATTCTGGCAGGACTCTCTGGTGAGGAACAGGGATTATTCGGCGGCAGATTTTTAGCGGAAAAAGCCAAAAAAGAAGGCTGGGAAATTGTGGGTATTTTAAACAATGATATGATCGGCAATATCGAGGGGGTGGACGGTGTTATAGACAACCGCACATTCAGAATTTTTTCTGAACCCTATTCTATTTTGGAAACAGAAAAACAATTGAAACAAAAGCGGTTTTATGGGGGCGAGAATGATGGTGAGTCCCGCCAGCTGGCCCGCCATGCATTTGCTAGTACCAAAATATACTTGCCGGAAATGAATCCCTTGTTGATCTACCGCTTGGATCGTTTCGGCCGCGGCGGTCATCACCGACCTTTCAATGAAGCCGGCTTTCCCGGTGTGCGGATAATGGAGGCCCATGAGAATTATAACCGCCAGCACCAGGATATTCGGACAGAAAATGGTATCAAATACGGCGATGTGATTGAAGGTGTGAATTTTGATTACTGCGCCAAACTGACGGCGGTAAATGCAGCAGCTTTGGTCACCTTGGCCATGGCGCCGCCTAAACCAAAAAACGTCAAAATCGGCGGAATTGTAAAACCCTTTACTGTTTTATCCTGGGATAAGGTCGATGGTGCGGCTGGTTACAAACTCTATTGGCGGGATACCACCGCTCCCACCTGGAAGTATTCAAAATGGGTGGGCGGTGATGTGACGCAGCATACCTTAGAAGGTATTGTCATAGATAATTATCTCTTTGGTGTAGCGGCGGTCGGTGAAAATGGCCATGAGAGCATGGTAGCCTATCCCGGTGGCTTGATCGGACGTTAAGGCGTCATTTCAGTGAAACAAAAAATTAAGTCGGGATATGGAAGTGGTACTAAGATGAAAATATTTTTTTGCTGGCTGCTGCTGATCGGCTGGGGTTTTTCAGGTGAATTACGGGTTCTCGCTTATAATATTCACCACGGTGAAGGGATGGATGATGCAGTCGACCTCCCTCGAATCGCGGATGTGATCAGATCAGAAAAACCGGATTTTGTCGCCTTACAGGAAGTGGATAAAGGGGTGAACCGGAGCGGGAAAGTCAATCAGGCCATGGTGCTGGGGGAATTGTTGGGCATGTATCACAATTTTGCCAAATTTATGGACTATGATGGGGGTGAATATGGTTTGGCCGTCCTTTCAAAATATCCCATTCTTAAATCTCATATTCATCGGTTGCCTGTTGGGGCCGAACCTCGTGTGGTCCTTGAAGTGGAAGCGATGGTGAATGGTAAACCGATTTCATTTGCCAGTATCCATTTAGATTGGACGAAATCGTCACTGCGTGTTGCCCAGTTTAAAGCTTTGGATAAAGCGTTGGCTATTCGAAAACATCCTGTAATTGTGGCAGGGGACTATAATGCAGAACCAGATTCGCCGACCATGCAATTGGCACGTCAGTCCGGATTCATCATTCCCAAGTTAAATCCCAATCTCACATGGCCGGCGGATGCACCAAAAGTAGAGATTGACTATATTGTGATTCGGGGGATGCCTAGCATAAAGGCCACTTCAACTGTCCTGGGTGAACGAATCGCTTCAGATCACCGACCAGTTGTAGGCGTAATTCAATGGCCGTAAATAAATACAAGATACTCTCTTGGGCCGTTGCCCTTATGTTTATCGCTTTCGCGGCGGTGAATCTGAATGATCCCGATGGTTGGATTTGGGCCTTAATCTATGTGGCGGTGGCCGTTCTGCCATTAAGCCAAAAAGTGAATCAAAAATACCTAAACCAATTGGCCTTGGTTCTGCTGGTCTTGGGCTTATTGATCGCTTCGGGCATCCTTAACCCTTGGATGTCTCAACAGGAAGATGACCGCATGGTAAACATGTGGGAACACCAACGGGAAGGTTTAGGGTTAATTTTAGGATCCTTATGGATTTGGTTTTCAAGAAAGTTAATAATTGTTAAAACATAAAAAAAAGAGGTCATATTGCGAAATATATTATTAATGTTAACGATAATTTTGAGTGCCTGTATGCAAAAACAAACACCTCCAGATGCTAATAAAAAACCAAACGAATTGACGGATCATGGTAATACTAGAATTGATAATTATTACTGGATGAGATTGACAGATGATCAAAAATCTGCAAAAAAATATGATTCACAAACACAAGAAGTGGTGGATTATATTGATTCTGAAAATAATTATACTCAATCAAGTCTTTCTCATACTAAAAAGTTTCAGGATAGTCTTTTTGATGAGATAGTTGGAAGGATACAGAAGGATGAGGAGTCTGTTCCTTACCTTGATAATGGTTATTATTATTATACACGATATGAGTCAGAAAAGGAATATGCAATTCATTGTAGGAAAAAAGGTTCCTTAAGTAATAAAGAAGAAATCATTCTTAATGAAAATATATTAGCTCAAGGTCATGATTATTTTGCAATTGGCGGTCGTACTATTAGCCCAGACAATCAATGGTTAGCCTATGGTGTTGATACTTTAAGTCGACGCATATACGAAATTCATTTCAAAAATCTTCAAACTGGAGAAGTCTTAAATCAAACCATACCTAATAGCTCAGGTAGCGTTGCATGGGCAAACGATAATAAGACAGTATTTTATACCTCTAAGAATGAAGTAACTTTATTAAGTGAAAAAATATGGAGGCACAAAGTTGGATCTAAATCCTCAACTGATAAACTGATTTATTCAGAGAATGATGAAACTTTCTATAATGGTGTATATAGATCTAAATCAGGAGAATTTATAATTATATATCATCGAAGTACTTTAGTATCTGATTATCAGATCTTAAATGCTAATAACCCAGATGGCGTGTTTAATAATTTTACAAAAAGAGGATCTGATCATGAATATAGTATTGAACATTATAAAGATAAATTTTATATCATTACTAACTGGAAGGCCAAAAATAACCGATTGATGGAAACATCAGATAAGAAAACAAAAATGTCAAATTGGAGAGAAGTTATTCCTCATCGGAAAGATGTACATTTACTTGGAATGGAAATTTTTAAGAATCATCTTGTACTAAATGAAAGGAAAGATGGTCTTAGGGGGTTACGTATTATGAATCAAATAACAGGAACAGATGAATATTTAGATTTTGGTGAATCAACTTATGCAGCAAGTATTTCTGTTAATAAAGAGTTCGATACAAATATTCTCAGATATAACTATACTTCATTGGTTACACCTCGTTCCACATATGATTATAATATGGATACTGGCAACGTTGATTTGATGAAAGAACAGAAAGTCATTGGTGGTTATAATAAACAACTATATAATTCTGAACGTCTATATGCTGTGGCAAAAGATGGAAATAAAATCCCTATCTCAATGGTTTACCGGAAAGAGATGAAAAAAGATGTACCTCAAAATCTTCTCCTTTACGCATATGGCTCGTATGGTTCTACGCGTGACCCTTATTTTAGCTCAACAAGATTAAGTTTGTTGGATAGAGGTTTTATTTATGCTATTGCACATGTAAGAGGTAGTCAGATATATGGTCGGCAATCGTATGATGATGGTAAAATGTTAAATAAAAAAAATACATTTTATGATTTTATTGACGCAGGTAAGTACCTAATTGATAGGAAATATACTAATTCGGATCGCCTTTTTGCTGAAGGTGGAAGTGCAGGAGGGCTACTGATTGGGGCTGTTGTTAATATGGAGCCAGAGCTGTGGAAAGGCGCTATTGCTGCCGTGCCATTTGTTGATGTGGTTACAACAATGTTAGATGCATCAATACCTTTGACATCTGGTGAATGGGATGAATGGGGTGACCCCAGAGAAAAAAAATATTATGATTATATGCTTTCATATTCTCCTTATGATCAAATCAAAGATCGTAATTACCCTAATTTACTTGTTACAAGTGGGTTTTTTGATTCACAGGTTCAATATTGGGAGCCATTAAAATATGTTGCGAAGCTTCGAGATAATTGGCAAAGTGAAAATAAACTCTATCTTCACATGAATATGGATGCTGGCCATGGAGGTAAATCTGGTCGATTTCGCCGATATAGGGAAGTCGCTCTAGAATATGCATTTATGTTTGACCTAGTTGGGATTCGTGAATAAAACATGTTAATTTGTTTAATATAGAATTATGATGTAATTTTACCTGGTATGAAGATAAAAAGTCATTTATTAGGACTAGTTTTTATTGCATCCCTATTCTTTCAGGGATGTTTTACACAGTTAGCTATGTTCTATCCAGAGCCAGAGGTTGAAGAATTTGAAGAACAATTTTATGACACTTATTCTCAAGCACCTTCTCGACCTGGATTAGATGCTTATGCTCAAGATGGAGCAGGAACCCCATTAGGGTTGGCCTATTCATCGATGTATGAAAGATTTTATGGTATGTACCCGTACTTTGGTGCCTCTTATGGTAGTGGATACTATAACAAATATGATTACTATAATAGATATGGATATCATCCGGGCGCTGGTGGGTATACTAATCTATACGGCTATAATGGTTATGACTATGTTATAGGTGGATACAAAATGTTTGTGCCCATAAATGATAATAAAGAATTACGTTCATTTAATAGGGATCGAACACTTACTCCTGGTACAAACTTAAATGTTAACCGATCCAGTTCATCTTCTCGAACTAACCAATCATCAAACGGAGGGAATAGTTCATCTGTCTCTTCTAACAGCTCTTCAGGCTCTTCTAGTAGCTCTTCTAGCTCATCATCAGGTGGGCGTCGAGCATCTCGTCGCAATTAGTCTTCATTCATAATTATGTTAGGGTTTTGATCGAGGTTATGACCCAATTCAAATTTTTCCCACTTATTCTTTTCTTTGCTATAATCAAATCTCAAACTGCATCTGAAGCAATCCATTTGGTTGAGAATGAGGTAGGTTATGGTGCAAGATCATTGGCTATGGGCGGGGCCTATACTGCTATGGGCAGTGACCCATCAGGGATGTATTGGAACCCTGCGGGGTTAGCCAATATTAAAAATGGAGCATTTTATGTTGAACTTCGTAATCTTTATTCAAAGAATAAAACAACCTATCTTGGGGAAACTGATACTAATCCTCTAGGAATTGGACGATTAAATGGGATAGGTATGGCATTCCCAGTCCCAACGATTCGCGGGAGTTTAGTTTTGGGAGTGGGATTTAATCGAATAAATCATTACGATGAATTCATGAAATTTTCTGGTTTTAGTAATTATGACAATGCTTTAGAATTTCCTATTAATATAGATGGTAACCAACAAAACCATCTTTTTTCAAAAGGCGTTAGACGTTCCGAAGAGATATCTAGTATGGGAGCAATGGAACAATTAACATTTGCATTTGGGATTGCTCTCTCACCAAATATGTCTGGAGGATTATCTATTTCAAAAATATCGGGTAATGAAAAATATAATTTTGAGTTTATTCAAGAAGATACACAAAACAAATACACTGAATTTCCTAAAGATTTTAAAAGATATGATTTAATTCAATCTCTTGATACTAAAACTGAAGGCTGGCAAATCCGAGGGGGTTTAAAATTTATTATTACACAATGGTTTCGTATTGGTATGAACTTATCCTTACCCTATAAGATAAAGGTTCTTGAGAATCATGGGACGAGTGAATTACTTAGTTTTGATAATGGAGATAATAGTGATGCAACTGAAGCTGGTTATTATGATTACAAAGTAAAAGCGCCTATGATCTTAGATATTGGAGGAGCAATAACAGTAGAGGCACTTTCTATATCAAGTAGCTTTCGATTGATCGATTGGGCGTCTACCAGATTTGATCTAGAAAGTGTACAATTAAATTCTGATGATTACTTATACCTTGAAGAAGAGAATAGTAATTTGTCATTTCGATATCGTCAGGTTTCTCAGGCTCGTTTAGGGGTTGAAACTTTACTTGAGTTCAGTGAGACATTTGGAATTGCTCTAAGAGGTGGATATGCCTTTCTCCCTGCTCCAAAAAAATCTGATAAAGGTGATAAAACTTACGTTTCTTTTGGCGCTGGCATACCTCTTGGATCTAACATGATTATGGATGGAGCAGCTGTGTTCAGCTCATGGGAAAAGAAATCTAGTGATTATTACACTCCTTCTGGCGCACAAGAAGAAGTCTCAGCACTTAAAGTTTATTTGAATTTATCGTATCTATTTTAATCTCATACTTTTAGAATATTATTTGGAATTCCCTTCTATACTCGACTAATTTTCCGAGCCTATTTATGGCAAAGAGTGGCTCGGTAGCTCAGTAGGTAGAGCAGAGGACTGAAAATCCTTGTGTCGGCGGTTCGATTCCGTCCCGAGCCACATTAAATTATTAGGCAATCCATCGTCTAGGGAGTAGGTCCTAGCGGATTTCCGAAAGGCAGTGCCTTTCTTCTCCTCTACCTACTAAGTAGCATATATGTAGCCAGAGGCGTTTCATTTAACAATGCCCCATTTTCTTCCACCTAATATCATTTG
>CAYRYZ010000057.1:0-1271 GCA_964428745.1 uncultured bacterium
TCCTAGCCCAATCACTTGGGCAATATTTGGAGTTCCAGCTTCAAATTTCCATGGAACTTCATTCCATGTAGATTCATCCATTTTTACAGTATTAATCATTTCACCACCACCCATAAATGGATCCATTTCTTCCAAAATATTTTTTCTACCAACTAATACTCCGACACCAGTTGGTCCTAACATCTTATGTCCAGAGAATGCATAAAAGTCACAGCCTAGATCTTTAATATCTACTTTCATATGTGGGACGGCTTGTGCTCCATCAATAACTGTTATGGCACCAGCCTTTTTGGCTTCATTGATAATATTATTTATTGGATTAACCGTTCCAAAAACATTTGACTGATGACTTAAACTGATCAATTTTGTTTTGGAGGAAATATTCTTTTTTAATGTTTCTAATTCAAGTGTACCATTTTGTTTTATTGGTATATACTTAAGTGAAGCATTTGATCGTGAGCACAATAATTGCCAAGGTACTATATTGCTATGGTGCTCCATTTCTGTTATCAGGATTTGATCATCTTTAGCAAGATTTTTTGTCCCCCATGCATAAGCAATTAAATTTATTGACTCCGTTGTGCTGCGCGTAAAAATAACAACATGTGAATCAGGTACATTGATGAATTGTTTTACTTTTTCACGAACACTTTCATATCGATCAGTTGCTTTCTCTCCAATTTCATAAAGAGCACGATGAATATTAGCTGCATATGATCTATAATAGGTTGAAACAGAATCTATAACTGATTCTGGTTTTTGACTGGTAGAGGCAGAGTCAAGATAAATAAAATCACCATCTTTTTGACTAAAGATCGGAAAATCATTTCTAATTTGATTTACATCAAGCACTAAAGCATACCGAGTTGGAGCCGTGCTGCTTCATTGATCATGCCACGATCCCAAGGTGGATCCCAAACTAATTCAACAGTAACTATATTTGAGCCAGGCACTCCCGCAATTTTTTGTTTTACTTCCGTTGCGATCATGTCACCCATACCGCAGCCCGGTGCAGTAAGTGTCATCTTTACTTCTATATTAGAACCATCATCTTCGTTATCAGTAATTTCACAGGAATAAATAAGGCCCAGATCTACTACATTAACAGGGATTTCTGGGTCGTAGCATGTTTTCATTGCTTCCCATACAGCTTTCTCATTGACACGTCCATCCGTATTTGTTTCTTCTAGCCAGGGTTGTTCTTCGGGTATTTTACCTATTGCATCTGCGTCACTGCCTTCAATTCGCGCTAAATTTCCTCTAATCATAAC